>JANNFV010000263.1:0-4792 GCA_031380285.1 Hyphomicrobiales bacterium
ATCGGCGGCTTGCCGTCCAGTGCCATGGCTGCCTTGGCCTTCAGCACATTGCGGGGGTGGATGACGACATGGTCCGTGCCACGCTCGATCTTGACCGAAGCCCGCGATGCCGGAGTCACCGAATTCCTGGTCAAGCCGATCTCGGCCAAGGCACTGTATCAGCGCATTGTCAGCGTGGTGATGATGCCCCGGCCCTTCATCAAGACCGCGACCTATTTCGGCCCCTGCCGCCGCCGCATTCCCAATCCCAATTTCGGCGGCATCGAGCGACGTGGCAAAGGCGTCTCGGAAAAGATCGATCCGATCCGCATCGGCGATTCATCAAGGTATGAACGGCAATGAACGCCAGCAGGAAGAACACTGCGCCTCCGGTCAAGATCGAGCGTGGCACGGACCATGTCGTCATCCACCCCCGCAATGTGCTGAAGGCCAAGGCAGCCATGGCACTGGACGGCAAGCCGCCGATGGATGAAACCGCGATCCGGCGCGCCGAGCAGGCGCTGAAAGCGCTGTCCGTCAATTTCAATGGCTGGATGGAAGAGGCCGCCCGTGGCCTGGGTGATGCCCGTGATATCGTGCGTAACCAAGGCTCAGGCGAAGGTCGCGCCGCTGCGCTGCACCGTGCCGCCCACGATATCCGCGGCCAGGCAACGACCTTCGGTTTTCCACTGGCGTCGCGCGTGGGAGCCAGCCTGTGCCGCATGCTGGAAGAATGCCCTCCCGCTGCCATCCATAGCGGCCCGCTGACACCGCTGGTCGATCAGCATGTCGATGCGATCCGCGCTATCGTCCGGGAAGGCGTCATGCAATCCCGGCATCGCACGGGCGAAGCCCTGACGGCGGAACTTGAAGCCATCACGGAACGGCTGCTGAGCCAACCTTCCCTGCACTGACGCAGTTCTGCCGCTGCGTGCAACTTGCCGACTGGCACTTAAGGTTAACTCCTAATGAAGAAACCGGATCTCGATTGCTGATCCGGGCTTGAGAGCGCATCGTCCCGGCACATTCAGTTGCGTCAGGAGTTGCGTGTCATGTCTCAAGAGTCTTTGCTTGTCGTGAACACCCGCGTTACAGCCTTCGCCATGGGCGGCCAACAGCGCGTGGCGCATGAAATCATGAACCGCCTGCACCGCGCCGAAGCGATCCAGCCCTCGAAGCCCTTGGGCGGCCTCCAGGGCCACGCCTGGGAGCAGACAGTCCTGCCATTTTGCGCAGCTGGTCGGGTGCTGTGGAGTCCCTCTGCCACTGGTCCGCTTCTGTACCAAAACCAGGTCGTGACCGTGCATGACACAGCCTTCTTCGATGTACCGGAGTATTTCGCGCCGTCCTTCGTCAAACTCTATCAGGCGCTCGTGCCACGCCTTGTCCGGCGTGTCGCCAAGGTGGTGACCGTTTCGGAGTTTTCCCGCCAGCAGATCGCGATGCGGACCGGTCTTGCCGAGGAGGCAATCGAGGTCATCCCCAACGGGGTGGCAACGCATTTCCGTCCGTATGATGCTGCGACGATCCTTGACACGCGCATGGCACTCGATCTTCCCGAGCGTTATGTCCTGGTCCAGGCGACCTCAGACAAGCG
Organism: Hyphomicrobiales bacterium; assembly: GCA_031380285.1. Classification (GTDB taxonomy): domain Bacteria; phylum Pseudomonadota; class Alphaproteobacteria; order Rhizobiales; family Beijerinckiaceae; genus JADCCX01. The sequence goes on from JANNFV010000263.1 coordinate 1,577, forward strand.
CAAGAACCTTGCCCGCACGCTCGATGCCTGGCGCCAGATCGCCGGGTCGCTTCCCGATGACCTGCATCTCGTGGTGTCAGGCAATCTCAGCCGCGCCCATGTCTTTGGAGATGCCTCCGATATCAATCTCGAAGGACCACGCATCAAGGTGATCGGCTATGTGCCGGAAGAGCATATGGGTCCGCTGATGGCGGGTGCCGAACTCTTTCTGTTCGCCAGTCTCTACGAGGGGTTCGGCCTGCCCGTTCTGGAGGCCATGGCATCCGGGACGCCGGTCATCACCGGCAACACGACATCCTTGCCGGAAGTGGCGGGCGATGCGGCACTTCTGGTAGACTCGCGCTCCAGCGATGCCATTGCCCGGGCCATTCTCGAAGTCGTTCAGCGCCCTCTCCTGGCGCAAACGCTCAAGACAAGAGGCTTTCGCCGCGCGCAAGGCTTTACCTGGGATGCTGCGGCAGAGCGGTATTCAACCATCTTTCGGACATTGTCGGCAATATCAGGTGAGACACGCCATTCATCAATGGCATCGAGTGCCATGCGCGAGCCGTCCCCGATTCCTTAAAAATTGCATCAGGCCGCCTGTCGGAATTCGAGCTGCAACGCGTCCTGGAGACGCTGCTCGAGATCCTGGCTTTCAACCATCACAGGCGGTGCAACATCTGCAATGATTGTTGCCATCGCATAGCGGGCTTCGTCGCGGGCGGCTTCTGCCTGATACCGCATGAGCAGGGCCATGAGCTTGTCGAGTTCGCGATCCTCGAGCGACGCGACAGAGGTCAGCACCCGCTCGATCATCTGGCGCGACAGCTTGCCAGGCTCCGCTTGGGCCATGCCGAACTCATGCCAGGCTGACAAGGCCTCCTCGAAGGCTGGTTCCAGCCGCAGTGGCAGGCCTGCCTTGCGGTAGAGCGCCCGGAAACCCATGCCGCCCCGCGCATGCACGAAGCCGCTGGCCTTGTCATGGGAAACACCAGCCAGTTCAGCCAGTGAGGCCGTGAGCAGCCGCGTTTCGCCCGACAGCAGCGAGCGCAGCAGGAGCTGCGGCGTCAGCGCGCCTGTTGCCAGCAAACGGCGCACGAGATCGACCATCTGATCCGATTCCGCCTCGACGGCGACCGTGATGGCCCCGTTGTCCATGCAGTCGAGGGCCAGCCGCGACGCCCGGACATCCGACAGCCAGCCACAGTTGCGGGCAAAGGCCGTCAGCTGGTCCACCGTGGACTTGACCAGCGCCATGCGGATGTCGACCGGGAGATCGCCCCGCTCCAGCAGCACTTCTCGGAGTGTCGCATCGTCCGGGAAGCGCTCCAGCAACCGGTTGAGGCTGAACAGCGGCACCTCTGCACCAGCATTCTCGATGAGCGCGATGATGGCTTCCAATGTCGCAACCTCGGCCACTACTGCCGCAAGAGCGGCAGAAACATTCGGGCGTTGCGCCACGGCGATCTGCATCATCGGATCACCAAGCGCCAGCAGATCGACCAAGGCCGCATCGGGCAAAACCGGAGAATTGGCGATGATCACGCTGGCGATATCCGGCAAATCCTCGGACAGCGTGGCGATGATTGCGCGGGGTGCCTTCTCCGAAGCACCGAGTTTCTGCGCCAATTCTCGCCGCACCAAAGCAGACGGATCATCAAGGGCCAGTGTCAGCGCCGCCTCGGCATCGCGCCGATCCGCCGGATCAAGCTCGCCGTTGAGGTAGACATCCGCCAGAATGCCGACAGCCTCGGCCCTCTCGCTCGCCGAAGCCGTCAACGACCATTCGAGGTAGGAACGCACCATCATGAGCCGGAACCCGTCTTCACAAAACGCATCAGATCAAGCGGCGCACCGACACGGGCTACGCTGCGCTTGCGGGTGACCGCCGTTGCGTCGGCCTGCACCTGGGGTTGGGCCGGGTTTCGGGCTGCGTCGGCATTGCCCAGGAGCGCCTTTGGTCGCGGTTGTGGCAATGGCATCGTTACGGCACGACGCTCGCCCACAACAGCGGGAAGGATAGCGGCTGGAGCGGCATCGCTTGACACGCCTTCGACGGCCCTGGTCTCGCGCGGAAAAAAAGCAACCCGCGATTCCTGCCCCTGCTCGGGACCACGACGCGCCATTTTCCCCCAGGTCTCGGCGACAGCCGAAGCAACAGGCTCTCCGCTGGAGCGGAAGAGGCCATGCATCGGTTTGCCGCCCTCCTTCACCCGGAACATCTGATACGCTTTGTCGGTTGTCGCCGCGGTCTGCTGGTCCTGCAGGACAGGATTGGTCGTGCTGAACGTGGCTGTCAGATTGCCATAGACCTCGGATGCCGTCCGTGCCCGCCCCGTCTTGTCGAAGAAAACCGACTTGTTGGCCGACGCCGCCTCGGGGAAGGACGAGGCAGCCTTGGCGTCCGGATTGGATTTGGACAGGTTGATCAGATCACGCGCCCCTGACGCACCCAGGAAATGCGCGATGTAGAGTTCACCCTCATTGGGTTTGCGACCGAGCGCAGCTTCAAGCTGCTTGCCGTTGCGCGAGGCAAAGGCGCCCGCCATCATGGCGGATACGCCAGGATCTTCGCGCAACGCCAGAATCCTTTGCCGCATCCCGCCATCGGGCACACTGAAACGCCCGCTTTCGCCGGAAATCGCGGCGGCTTCATTGGTCAGACCAAGCTTCGGCCCTTCCTGCTTCACCATGCCAAGCCAGGTCTGCTCGAGAAACTGGAACATGCCGGTGGCCGAAGACGTCGGAGCCTTGGCGGTCGGGTTGAACCGCGATTCCCGCTCGGCTGTCTTGGCGAGATAATCGAACGAAACGCCCGTCGCCTGCGACGCCTGGCGCATCGGAGCGGCATGCGGCACGCTTTCGGCGACCGATGGCTGCGTGGCGCTGGGTGCGCGGTTGGTGAAAAGGAACATGCGTACTCGGGATGCGACGGAAAACCGAACTGGTGACCCAAGAATGAACAGGTATGGTAAATAGCGGCTTAAAGCGGCGCGGATTTAGCGTTAAGGCAAGCGGTGGTTTGGATTCGTCGCAGGAGGACAGCGTGACAGGTGTTGATCGGCATTGGCGCGGCGGGCGCTATCTCGACGACTTCACGGTGGGCGAAGTGATCCGTCACCGGCTCACGCGCACCGTGACGCAGATGGACAACATGCTGTTCTCCAACATGACGCTCAACCCGCAACCCCTGCATATCGATGCGGATTTCTGCGCGAAGGAGACCGAATGGGG
>JANNFV010000352.1:0-2577 GCA_031380285.1 Hyphomicrobiales bacterium
CTTGGAAGGCATGCGAAAACGTTTTGGACAACAGCAGTTGGCGATGCAGTACCTGAACACCAAGATTGGCAAGTCACCCCCGGTGACGCCGTCGGATCTGCGGGCCGAATACGAGAAACGTCGCGACGGCTACACCGAGCCAGCCAAGGTCAAGTGGCAGCAGATCCAAGTGATCATCGACAACCACCCCAGCCCCGAGGCCGCTCGCGAAGTCATGGACAAGGCCCTGGCCGACCTGCAAGCGGGCAACCCGTTCAACGAAGTCGCCAAGACCCACTCAGAAGGCCCACTCGCCGATTCTGGCGGTCAATGGGACTGGACCCAAACGAGTAGCTTGGCGAACAAAGATCTGTCTAAGACGCTGGAAACGATCGCTCCGAACCAACTGAGCCGCATTATCGACGACGGCAAGTCGCTGTCTGTGGTACTTGTCAACGAACGCCAGGACGCCAAGACCAAGTCGTTCCAAGACTCGCAACGTGAACTGCGAAAGATCATCGAGTCCGAACGCCGCCGCGTGGCGACTGATGAGGTCATGCAAGACATCCGCAAGACGGCAGTGATTGAGACCCTGACCGCCAATCCCGCACTGGCTGCCGCTGCCGTGGCCGCCATGCCGGAGGCCAATCTCCTGGCGAGCGAAAAATTCATGGACGCGAAGGTCCGCCTGCACCGCAAGCTGGTGGAGGAGGTCAATCTCCAGACGCTGGAAAAACTGACGCCGGAAGAGGCCAAGCGCCAGATTTTCGGCATGGTGCAGCAATATGTAGTGAGCGAGCGGCTGGCGCTGAACGCGGCTGAGCTCAACGCCTTCACCGGCGAGATCATCGACGAGATGACGGGCCTTGGTCCCCTGGAGCCACTGCTCAAGGACGACACCATCGCCGATATCCTGATCAACGGTCCCGACGTCGTCTATGTCGAGCGGCGCGGCAAGATGGAGCGCACCAACATCCGCTTCCGGGATGACGCGCACCTCATGCGGATCGTCAACAAGATCGTCTCCGCCGTCGGTCGCCGGGTCGATGAAAGCCAGCCGCTCTGCGATGCCCGCCTGCTGGATGGCTCGCGCGTCAACGTGGCAGTGAAGCCCATCGCGGTGGATGGCGCGCTGGTCTCCATCCGCAAGTTTTCCAAGAGCAAGCTGTCGCTCAGCAAGCTTGTCGAAGTGGGTGCCATGCGCCAGCAGATGTTCGAGCTTCTGTCGAACGCGGCGCGTTGCAAGACGACGATCATCATCTCGGGTGGCACGGGTTCCGGCAAGACCACGATGCTGAACGCTCTCTCCGCCTTCATCCCCGAGGATGAGCGGCTGATCACCATCGAGGATGCGGCGGAACTGCAATTGCAGCAGCCACACGTCGCACGCATGGAAACACGCCCGCCCAATCTCGAGGGGAAGGGCGAGATCAAGCAGCGCGACCTGATCAAGAATGCGCTGCGCATGCGCCCTGACCGCGTCATCCTCGGCGAGTGCCGGGGCGAGGAAGCCTTCGACATGCTGCAGGCCATGAACACGGGCCATGAAGGCTCGATGGCGACGGTCCATGCGAACAATCCGCGCGAGGCGGTGTCGCGTCTCGAACAGATGATCGGCATGGCCGGCCTGCCCATGTCGCAGACCTCGATCCGCAGCCAGATCGCGGCGGCGATCCGCCTGATCGTGCAGCTCCAGCGCATGTCGGATGGCAAGCGCCGTGTCACCTCCATTGCCGAGATCACCGGCATGGAAGGCGATATCCTGCAGATGCAGGAAATCTTCAAGTTCGTGCGCGTCAAGACCGATGCCGACGGATCGATCCACGGCCACTACGAGGCAACGGGCGTACGCCCCCGTTTCCTGACGGACCTGGCCGCCAAGGGCGTGCAGATTCCCGGCCATTACTTTGATCCGGGCAAGCCGCTGTGAGCGCGTTCTTCAACGAACTCCCGGAGGCATGGCCGCTGCTGATCGGGGCGGCGCTGGTGGCCGTGCTGATCGCTGAATCGGTCTATGTGCTGCTGTTCAATGCCAAGCAGTATCGCGCCAACGTCAACCGTCGCCTGCAGATCCAGAAGGAAACGATCAACCGGGGGGAAGCCCTGCTCCAGCTCAAGCGCGAACGCGGCATCAAGGATGGCGGCAGCTTCGGCCTGGCAGGAGCGCTCAACAGCCTGATCAGCCAATCCGGCGTGCGCATCGGGCCGCGCAAGATCGGTCTGCTCTGGCTTGCCAGCGCCATGGTTGCACCGGTGGTTCCTGTGCTGCTCGATTACGGCGAGCCGCAGTTTCTCCTGGCTGCGGTCGCGGCGGGCGGGCTGTTGCCGATCCTGGTGCTGCGCACCCTCAGGGCACGGCGCATCCAGCGCTTTTCCGAGCAATTGCCCGATGCCATCGATGTCATCGTGCGCAGCCTGAAGGCAGGCCATCCCATCCAGACCGCGATCAGCCTGGTCGCACGCGAGATGCAGGATCCGGTCGGCAGCGAGTTCGGCATGGTGACCGACGAATTGTCCTTCGGGCTGGAGCTTGAGAACGCGCTCAACAACATGTCGATCCGCGTCGGCCAGGACGACCTGCCGCTGTTCGTGACCTCG
>JANNFV010000376.1:0-3309 GCA_031380285.1 Hyphomicrobiales bacterium
CCGAGATCGAGGCCAAGAAGCCTCGCATTCGGTGAAAGGGCGGAGGCGAAAGCGCCGATATCCGTGGTGACGTGCATGTCTCCGCGATATCAGGTCCGGAGATCGGCGTCATCGCGTCTTCCTTGGTTGCGAAACAAAAGAACCCGGTGTTATAGCGCTGCTCAATCACGTCATTTCCGGAGCCAATATGTCCGTCGATCAGACGACCGTGAGACGCATTGCGCGATTGGCGCGCATTGCTGTCTCGGATGCCGAAGTGCCCGCCTTGCAGGGCGAATTGAACGCCATTCTCGGTTTTGTCGAGCAGTTGAACGAGGTCGATGTGGCGGGCGTCGCGCCCATGACATCGGTGACACCGATGGCCATGAAGAAGCGGCAGGACATGGTGACGGATGGCAACGACGCCGAGCGTGTCCTGAAAAACGCGCCCTCCCGCGAGGATGGCTATTTCGTTGTTCCCAAGGTGGTCGAGTAAGCGCCATGAAGACCACTGATCTGACAGCAATGACGCTGGCTTCCGCCCGCGATGGGCTCAAGGCCAAAGCCTTCACCTCGACCGAACTGACGCAGACCTTCCTGACAGCGATGGAAGCTGCACGCGGCCTCAACGCCTATGTGCTTGAGACGCCCGAGCACGCGCTGACAATGGCGGCGGCGAGCGATGCCCGATTGGCGAAAGGCGATGGCGGTCCGCTCGAGGGCTTGCCATTGGGCATCAAGGATCTGTTCTGCACCGAAGGCGTGCGCACCACGGCCTGCTCGAACATCCTCGGAAATTTCGTGCCGACCTACGAATCGACCGTCACCAGCCAGCTCTGGCGCGATGGCGCAGTGATGCTGGGCAAGCTCAACAACGACGAATTCGCCATGGGCTCGTCCAACGAAACCTCGGCCTTCGGTACGCCCGTTAATCCCTGGCGGGCCAATGGCGACAACAAGCAGCTTGTGGCTGGCGGCTCATCCGGTGGCTCGGCAGCAGCCGTTGCCGCCGATCTCTGCCTTGCGGCCACGGCCACCGATACTGGCGGCTCGATTCGCCAGCCTGCCGCTTTCACCGGCACGGTCGGCATCAAGCCGACCTATGGCCGCGTGTCGCGCTGGGGCGTTGTCGCTTTCGCCTCGTCGCTGGATCAGGCCGGACCCATCGCCCGCACGGTGCGGGACAGCGCCATCATGCTGCAATCCATGGCGGGCCATGATGCCAAGGATACGACGTCCGTCGATCTCGCGGTTCCCGATTTCGAGGCCGCCGTGAAGCGCGGCGTCAAGGGCCTCAAGATCGGCATCCCGCGTGAGTATCGCATGGAGGGCATGCCCGCAGAGATCGAGCAATTGTGGAAGCACGGTGCCGATATCCTGAAGGCTGCCGGTGCAACCATCGTCGATATCTCGCTGCCCCACACCAAATACGCGCTGCCCGCCTATTACATCGTGGCACCCGCCGAAGCGTCGTCCAACCTCGCGCGCTACGACGGTGTGCGCTACGGACTGCGCAAGCCGGGCAAGGACATTGCCGAGCTTTACGAAAACACCCGCGCCGCTGGTTTCGGGCCGGAAGTGAAGCGCCGCATCATGATTGGCACCTATGTGCTGTCGGCGGGCTATTACGACGCCTATTACGTTCGGGCCCAGCAGGTCCGCACCCTGATCAAGCAGGATTTCGAGTTGGCCTATGCCGCAGGCGTCGATGCCATCCTGACGCCGGCCACGCCTTCCGCCGCCTTCGGCATCGGCGCGATGTCGGTGGCTTCGCCCATCGAGATGTATCTGAACGACATCTTCACCGTGACCGTGAACATGGCGGGCCTGCCTGGCATCGCGGTTCCCGCAGGCCTGGACGCCAGCGGTCTGCCGCTCGGCTTGCAGTTGATCGGCCGCCCGTTCGATGAGGAAACGCTGTTTGCCGCAGGTCAGGTCATCGAGGATGCAGCAGGGCGCTTCCATCCCAAGAGGTGGTGGTAATGGTTATCGCGCCCGCCATCGGCATCGCCTGCCTGCAGGTTCTCGGCTGGTTGTGCTTTGTGGTGACCTGCCTGTCGGTTGCCGTCGTGCTCAAGCAATCCTTTGCGCCCAATGACGGTCTTCAGGTCGGGACGATGCTGACCATGGCGGGTGTGTTCGGCCTGGGTGGCCTTGCCTGCCTGTGGGCGGCTCGGCTGCTGCGCCGCACGGCCCGTGGCGAATGATTCTCTGGAAACACACAGCATGAACACTCCTGCTTCCGCCAAGAAACTGATCAAGGGTGCCACCGCCGATTGGGAGGTGGTGATCGGCCTTGAGATCCATGCGCAGGTGAATTCGCACGCCAAGCTGTTCTCCGGCGCCTCGACGCGCTTTGGCAACGAGCCGAATTCCAATGTCAGCCTCGTCGACGCCGCGATGCCTGGCATGTTGCCCGTGATCAACGAGGAATGCGTGCGCCAGGCCATCCGCACTGGGTTGGGCCTGAAGGCGAAGATCAACAACCGTTCGGTCTTTGACCGCAAGAACTACTTCTATCCCGATCTGCCGCAGGGCTATCAGATCAGCCAGTTCGCCCATCCCATCGTGGGTGAGGGCGCTGTGATCGTCGATGTGCCAGGCTATGCCGAGCCGATCACCGTGCGCATCGAGCGCCTGCATCTGGAGCAGGACGCGGGCAAGTCGATCCACGACCAGGACCCGCGCTCATCCTTCGTCGATCTCAACCGTTCCGGTGTTGCCCTGATGGAAATCGTGTCCAAGCCGGACATGCGATCATCAGAAGAAGCAAAGGCTTACGTCACGAAGCTGAGAACCATCCTGCGTTATCTCGAGACCTGCGACGGCGACATGGAGAAGGGTAATCTCCGCGCTGACGTCAACGTTTCTGTGCGCAAGCCCGGTGCTGATCTGGGCACGCGCTGCGAGATCAAGAACGTCAACTCCGTGCGCTTCATCGGCCAGGCCATCGAGGTGGAGGCGCGACGCCAGATCGGCATCATCGAGGATGGCGGCACCATCGACCAGGAAACACGCCTCTACGATCCGGCCAAGGGCGAGACGCGCTCCATGCGTTCGAAGGAAGAGGCGCATGACTACCGCTATTTCCCGGACCCTGACCTGCTGCCGCTGGAACTTGAGCAATCGTTCGTCGATGGTCTCAAGACGGGCTTGCCCGAATTGCCGGATGAGAAGCGCGCGCGCTTCATCAAGAGCTTTGCCCTCTCGACCTACGACGCTTCCGTGCTGGTCGCAGAGCGCGAAAGTGCAGACTTTTTCGAGACCGTCGTCGGCATGTTGAAAGACGGCGGCCGCGACGGCAAGATCGCCGCAAACTGGGTCATCAAC
>JANNFV010000382.1:0-2271 GCA_031380285.1 Hyphomicrobiales bacterium
GGAGGCCTGCCCGGTGGATGCCATCGTGGAAGGCCCGAACTACGCTTTCGCGGCGGAAACGCGCGAGGAGCTTTTCTACGACAAGGACAAACTGCTGGAGAACGGCGCGCGCTGGGAGCGGGAAATCGCCCGCAACATCGCGGCTGACGCTCCTTACCGGTAATCAGGCACAAGCATGAACGCCATCGCCCTCTTCTTCTACCTCTTCGCAGGTGTCACCCTGGCTTCGGCCCTGATGGTGATCACGGCGCGCAACCCGGTGCATTCCGTGCTCTGGTTGATCCTGGCATTCTTCAACGCTGCCGGACTGTTCGTGCTGATGGGGGCCGAGTTTCTCGCGATGATCCTCGTCGTGGTCTATGTCGGAGCGGTCGCCGTGCTGTTCCTGTTCGTCGTGATGATGCTGGACGTCGATTTCGTGGAACTGCGGCAGGGCTTCATGCAGAACCTGCCGGTCGGTGCATTGATCGCCGGGCTCTTTGCGATTGAACTGGTGCTCGTCGTTGGTACATGGAAATTCACGCCCGAAGCCCTGAGCATGAAATCGGCTGCGGCAGCACTGCCGCCAGATGCCTTCAACACCCGCGCGCTGGGCCGCGTGCTTTACACAAAGTACGTCTATCTCTTTCAGGGCGCAGGCATGGTGCTGCTGGTCGCGATGATCGGTGCCATCGTGCTGACCATGCGTCCCTCGCGTGCGAACGTGAAACGTCAGGACGTGATGAAGCAGAACGCGCGGACGAAGGAGACCGGGCTTGCCGTGGTGCAGGTCAAGTCCGGTGCGGCCTTGCCTGAGAAGGTGGAGGGGTGATGTCTAATTTCTTGTCATCCCCGGCGAGCGAAGCGAGGGAAGGGGATCCAGCCCCACGCCTGCCGCAAACCACAACAGTTGGCTGGGTTCCCTTCCCCTCCGCTTCGCTCCGGCCGGGAATGACAAGAGGGAAATCATGCTGACCATCGGCCTTGGCCATTACCTCACAGTCGCCGCCATCCTCTTCACCATGGGCGTGTTCGGCATTTTCGTGAACCGCAAGAACATCATCGTCATCCTGATGTCGATTGAACTGATCCTTCTCGCCGTGAACATCAACCTCGTGGCGTTCTCGACCCATCTGGGTGACATCACGGGGCAGGTCTTCGCGCTGTTCATTCTCACGGTGGCGGCGGCTGAAGCGGCCATCGGCCTTGCCATCCTCGTAGTGTATTTCCGCAACCGCGGCACCATCGCGGTCGATGACATCAACATGATGAAGGGCTGAGCATCATGTATCAGGCGATTGTCTTTCTCCCGCTCCTTGGCTTCCTGCTCGCGGGCACCGCCAGCATGCTGGCCTGGAAGCTTGGTTCCAATGTCGCTGTTTGGGGCGCGGCAGACCATTCCGGCCATGATCACCACGCGCATCATGCCCATGGTCACGACGATCACCACGCCATCGAGGCGTCGCCGCATTCCGACGGAGTGAACCGTTTCGCCGAGATCGTGACGACGGCTTTGCTCTTCGTCTCCTGCGCGCTGTCCTGGATCGCCTTCTTTGATGTCGGTATCGGGCATGGCAAGAGCTTCACGGTGCCGGTCGCGAACTGGATTTCGTCCGGCGCGTTGCAGGTGAACTGGGCGCTGAAGATCGATCCGCTGACCTGCATGATGCTGATCGTGGTCACGACCGTGTCATCGCTCGTGCACCTCTATTCCATCGGCTACATGCACGAGGATCCGCACCGCCCGCGCTTCTTCGCGTATCTGTCGCTCTTCACCTTCGCCATGCTGATGCTGGTGACATCGGACAACCTGGTCCAGATGTTCTTCGGCTGGGAAGGCGTGGGCCTGGCGAGCTATCTGCTGATTGGCTTCTGGTTCAAGAAGCAATCGGCCAAGGACGCCGCGATGAAGGCCTTCATCGTCAACCGCGTCGGCGATTTCGGTTTTGCCCTCGGCATTTTCCTGGTGTTCTGGCTGACGGGCACAGTGGGTCTCGACCAGATCTTCGCGGCTGCGCCGGGCCTCAAGGATACGACCTTCAAGTTTGTTGGCATCGAGGGCCACGCTCTTACCATCGCCTGCATGCTGCTGTTCATGGGTGCTATGGGCAAATCCGCGCAGTTCCTGCTGCACACATGGCTGCCCGACGCGATGGAGGGCCCCACACCCGTCTCCGCGCTGATCCACGCCGCGACGAAGGTGACCGCCGGTGTCTTCATGGTAGCGCGCCTCTCGCCATTGTTCGAGATGGCACCCGCCGCGCTCACCCTCGTGATCATCGTGGGCGGCAT
>JANNFV010000386.1:0-2777 GCA_031380285.1 Hyphomicrobiales bacterium
GTCCAAGGGTGCGGATACCGCCGTGGCCGCTGTCCTCAAGGCGCGCGGTGCAGGCGCGGATGTGACGCTGTCGCTCTATGGTGCCCCGGACCCCGGCAATCCGATGGCGATCCCAGAAGCAACGCTGCGGGAATGGTCCGGCCACCCCGGCATCACCTGGCATGGCAGGATCACGCAGGGCGAGGTGCCCGCGATCTGGGCGGCGCATCACGCAGCGGTGTTGCCTTCGAGGGGTGGCGAGGGCCTGCCCCGCACGCTTCTGGAGGCGGCGGGTTGCGGTCGCGCCATTCTGACGACCGACGTGCCTGGCTGCCGCGATCTGGTGCGGGGCGGTATCGAAGGCCTGCTCGTGCCGCCGGATGACCCCGATGCCCTGTCGCGGGCCATTCTCGCCCTGGCCCAGGAAACCCATTGGGTGGCGGCGATGGGCGCAGCCGCCCGCGAGCGCGTGCTCATCGGCTACACCGAGCAGATGGTCGGACGCGCGTCGGTGCATCTCTACCGCAGCATGCTGGCATGATCCTGGACCGCGCCGCTTTCATCCGGCGGCAGACGCGGTTGCTGCCCGTGCCATACACGCCTGAAATCCGGTTGCATGTCGCGGATGAGGCGACCGAACTGTGGCAGAAGACAGAGGATGAACTGGGCGAGATCGGCCTGCCACCGCCATTCTGGGCCTTTGCCTGGGCGGGCGGCCAGGCGCTGGCCCGTTATATCCTCGACCATCCCGAGGTGATCAGCGGCAAGCCTGTGCTGGATTTCGCCTCAGGGTCGGGCCTTGTCGCGATTGCCGCTGTCATTGCGGGAGCCTCCAGTGTGGTGGCATCCGATATCGACGCCTTCGCCATCGAAGCCATCGCGATCAATGCCGAGGCCAACGGCCTGTCCGGCAGGATCATAGCGACGCAGGATGATCTCATTGGCCGGGATGAGGATTGGGAGGTCATTCTCGCCGGGGATATCTGCTACCAGCGCGAAATTGCGGAGCGGGTCACCCAGTGGCTTGGCATGCTGGCGGCGCAAGGCAGGACTGTACTCGTTGGTGATCCTGGTCGCAGCTATCTGCCGCGCAACAGGCTGGAGGAGGTCGCGACCTACCTGGTGCCAACCACGCGCACGCTGGAAGATCAAGACATCAAGAAAAGCAGCGTCTGGCGCTTCAAGCTGTAAGCTGATCGCGCATGCGCGCCAGATCGCTGGCATGCTGGACCAGATAATGCCGCAGCCAATAGGCATAGCGCTCCGGCTGTTTGCGGGCGTCCGCCAGAAGATCAGCCAGCGATTTGAGTTCCGTGTCGCTGACCTCTTCCGGGTTGAGCGCCAGCCTTCCGTCGAAACGCCCGGCATAGACATAGACCAGTTCGTTCTCGGTCAGGCCATGATCGAGCGGCGTTTCATAGCGTGCCCGAAAGCCGAAATGCAGGGAAGCCGATGCGCCAAGCTCTTCGCCCAGTCTGCGGTTCGCGGCGGTCAGCGTCTTCTCGCCGGTGCGGGGATGCCCGCAGCAGGTGTTGGCCCACAGGCCACCGGAATGGTATTTTCCACCGTAGCGCCGCTGCAGCAGAATGCGTCCCTGGGCGTCGAACAGGAAGATCGAGAAGGCCCTGTGCAATTGCCCCAGCCGATGCACCGAGAGCTTTTCGCCTTCGCCGGTTTTCCGGTTGCGCTCATCCACCAGAATCAGCGTTTCCTGCTGCTGTGCGGATCGGACGAAAGAGGGCGCGTGGATGTTCATGGCACTGTCCCCCCCCCCCTTCCTCGTTGCATTGGAGCACGTTACCTTAGGCCGGCACAGCGATATGCGCATCCGTGAGTTTACGTCTCAGCCCAAACCCTTCACGGCGGCAAGAAGCACCGGCAGCAACGCCTCGCGCATCTCCTGCACGGACATCTGCGCGGCGGAAACCGACACGTTGACGGCCACTTCCGCCTGCCCGCCCGTCAGCACAGGCACGGCGATGGAGCGCAAGCCGAGTTCCAGCTCCTCATCGACCAGCGCAAAGCCCTCGCTGCGGATGCGCTCGAATTCCCGGCGCATCATCTCGGCCTCGGTAATGGTTTTCGCGGTCAGCGCAGGGTAGGGGGCCATTCTGTAGAAAGCTTCCCGTTCGGCTTCCGGGCGAAAGGCCAGCAATGCCCTGCCCATGGAGGTCGCATGGGCCGGAAGGCGGCTGCCGATTCCCAGTCCCACCGACATGATGCGCCGCGTCGCGGACCGGGCGACATAGACGATCTCGCTGCCGTCCAGGATGGCGGCGGAGGATGATTCCCCTGTCTGGCGCATCACGGCATCAAGCACGGGCTGCATGCGCTCGGGAATGGATTGCGCGTCCAGATAGCCCCTTGCCAGGCGCAGCACCCGTGGCGTTGGCGTGAAATGCCGACCATCCGTCGCGACGTAACCCGTGTGCAGCAGCGTCAGCAGAACCCGCCTCGCAGCGGCGCGGCTGATGCCGCTGTCCCGGGCCGCGTCGGCCATGGTCAGGCGCTCGCGCCCCTGGGAGAACAGCGCCAGCACCGCGAGCCCTTTCTCCAGCCCAGCGATCAGATCCTTTGGATCAACGCTGATGGGGTCAGGCATGGCAGCGTGCTCCTTGACAAGGCGAAAGGCGTTGTCTATTTTTGACCGATATACGCACATTGTGCGATTATCGCACATATGTCAAGCCGCTGACCTGTTTGCCGAGGATACGCATGGCCGAGTTCCTGTCGTTGAAAGACGCCGTCGCGTCGCGGGTCCGGGATGGCGATTCCGTCGCCATGGAAGGCTTCACCCA
>JANNFV010000435.1:0-11486 GCA_031380285.1 Hyphomicrobiales bacterium
CCAGGCCAGTCGAGTCGAGCTTGACGCCGGTGATGGTGAGCGACGAGGTGTTCTTCTCGTTGAAGGCGACCTTCAGCGAATCGCCGTTGAGCAGGTTAATGCCGTTATAGCCTGTGTCCTTCGACAGCTGGTCGATCTGCGTGCGCAGGTCATCAAACTGCTTGGACAGGCTGTCCCGGGTCGCGTTGGTCGTGGCGGTCGTTCGTGCAACAGCGCCTTCGGTCAGTCCTGCGAAAGCCGAGGTCGCGTCGGTCGATGCGGCCAGCACGTCGAGGGATTCGCCGTTCTGGGCCGTGAGCACCAGTTTGTTGTCGGTGCCGACTTCGGCCTTCAGGCCGGTGCCGTCCGCATTGAAGGCATCGACGATCTTCTGGATCGTGTCACCCGCCGCAATGGTGACGCTGGTGGTGACGCTGCCCGCCTTGACCGACAGGGTGCCCGCATCGCCTGATACGGCTGTCTTGGCCGCGCCGCCAGCCAGCACGGTGCTGGTCGCAGTCAGGTTGGTGGAGGCATTCTGGAGAGCCTGGCGGGCCGCGCCCTGGGCGGCTTCGACCAGCTTGGTCAGCGACTTGATGCCCTTGTCGGCGGCCTCAAGCGTCTTGGCACCCTGGGCGATGCCATCGAGGAGGCGGCTGAGATCGGACGAACGGCTCTTGAGGCCTTGCGAGGTGAAGAAGTTCGCCGGATTGTCGATGGCGCTGTTGACCTTCTTGCCGGTGGCCAGGCGCTTCTGCTGCACTTCGGCTGCGGATGTATTCGACTGGATCGCGGAGAGGGCGTTGCGAACGCCGGAGGAAAGGGAAACACTCATGGAAACACCTTCTGGCTGAAGAGACGCGGAACATTCCGCTCCAGGCCAGAGTGTGTTTTCGAGGGGAAATTTCGGATAACGAGAAAATGAAGGAAGATTATAATAAAGAATTTATGTTTCCTTCGTTCAAAAGCAATCAATAACTATTAAACGCTGGAAATCCTCGGTCTTCCGATTTTTCGGCGATAATTTCCGATTGAAAAATTGTCTCTTGTATCGACAAAATCGCTGATGAAGCGAGAATCAAACATATCCTGACGATTCATGGTGCTCATCACTGTCTTCAGCACATCGGCTGGATGCATGAAGGCGGGCGAAAACCAGGGAAATCTGTGCGGATTGAAGATTTGCCTGAGCCAGTCGATCACCACCGACATCCGCTTGATCCGGCGCATTTCCTTGCGGTAGCTGATCCAGATCTCGGCGGAATGGTGGAAGTCCACGTCGATCGGGACCAGGCGCGCACCCATGGCCATGGCGAAGCTCGGCAGGCCACCGATCCCCAAACCGCTCTCGATGGCGTAGAGATGCGCAATGCTGGAATTGGTGATGAAGGAGATGTTGCGGTCGATCCGGTGCTTGCCCAGAAAGGCCGTGATGGCGTCATTGGCGAGTTGCTCGGATTCCTGAAACACGATCTTGTGCCGTGTGGCGCGATCACCCAACGACGGCAGCCCGTGCTGCTCGATGTAGCGAAGCGACGCGAAGGGATAGATGTGCAGCGTGCACAGCCTGGAAACCACGAGATCGGGATTGTCCGGCTTTTTGAACTGGATCGCGATATCCGCTTCATTGCGCAGCAGATTTCGCAGTTCCATCGAGCAATCCATATTGATGAGGATGTCCGGATTGTCCTGGGCGAATTGCGGCAGGCGGGGAGCGATCCAGAAGGTGCCAAGCCCTTCGGTGATGGCGATCCTGACCTGGCCCTGGGCATGGAGATCGCGGCTGGCCACGTCCTGCAGGCGCAGGAAGTGGCGCTGCATGTCCTTGGCAATGGTGGCGATGGTCTGCCCGGCGGCATTGAGCTGGAAGCCCTGGGGCAAGCGATCAACGATGGTGGTGCCGAGGCTCTTCTCAAGCCTCTCCACATGGCGAACCAGCGTCGAGACGTTCAGGCCAAGCGCTTTGGCCGCCTGGCGCAGGCTGGAAAAATCCGCGATGGCCGCGATGAGGCCGATGTCGTCCCAGCTGACATGTTCGAGGCCGGGCAGCCCAGGGTGTTGCGGCATTGGAACGCCTCCGTTGCAGGAATGAATTGATACAATCGGGGTTTACTAAAATAAAATACCGCTATAAGTCATATGTTCCTATTTTAATCCTGTCGATAGGGGATTTTGATCCTAATGCAGTTTGGACCGTCGGTGACGCGTTCGTTTGGGCATGGTCAGCTCTCTGGCCAGCTCTTCGGCCAGCTGTTCGGCCAGACTTTCTCGCCAGGCCGACGGGGGTGGCCGGGCGCCATGGATGAAGCCCAATGGTGAGTGAATTGGCACAAAGATCACAACGCCTCCCGGACGAGCGGACGGGCTTGGGCCGTCCCGCACGCCTGAAGCGGCTATCGCTGCACCGTGGCGTCTATGCGCAGCCGGCCAGCCAGCCCGATATCCACGATCTGCATGCGATGCTCGGTCAACATCTGGACCGGCCTCTGGCCAGGGCAGAGGCCGCCTGCGCGGTCCAGCGTGCGCGGGCCAACAGCCTCTGGTCCATTCACTCGAAGGATGGCCTGATCGGTGGCGTGGCCTTCCTGCCGCTGAATTCGCTGGGACTCTACAAGCTGATCTACGGCAAGCTTGATCTGCAGGATCCGGATATCGATTGCATCTCGGCGCATCCGGACCGCCCCGCCATCCTCTATCTCTGGGCGCTGATCGCCAGGGGAAGCGCCATCGCCGGTCTTTCCGGCTTGCTGGACTTCCTGGAAACGCCCGCCTTTCGCCATGTCGATATCTGGACACGCCCTGTCACGCCAAGGGGCGAACGACTCGCACTGAAGCTCGGCTTCAAGGCCATGGGGCAGGGCGACACGATCCTCTTCAAGTATGACCGCAGCGGCCCCTGATCATGCCTGCCGCGGATTTGTCATCGTCCGATCCGCCTGAAGCCATCACGGTGGTGCGCAGCGTCGATGATTTCCTCAAGGTCGTGTCGGTCCGCTCCATCGTCTATGTCGCGGGTCAGGATTGCCCGCATGGCGAGGAGTTCGATGGCAATGATTTCTGCGCCATGCATCTCCTGGGCTGTGTTGGCGGCGAGCCTGTCGCCTGCATTCGCATCCGGTTTTTCGCGGATTTCGCCAAGATCGAGCGCTTGGCCGTGCGCCAGGAATATCGTCGCTCGTCCATGGCCTTCCGCCTTGTGCGCCACGCCATCGGGCTTGTTGCCAGGAAAGGGTACACCCGGATCTACGGGCATGCCCAGGAAGGGCTGGAGGATTTCTGGGCGCGCTTCGGGGCGCGGCGCATTGAAAACAGCCACCCCTTTTCATTCAGCGGGTACAGATACTGCGAGATGTTGCTCGAGATCGCCCGGGATGAAAGCGCCATCGGTCTGGGCGCATCGCCGCTTGTCACCATCCGCCCCGAAGGGGCCTGGGATTTGCCGGGCATCCTGGAGCGGGAGCGTGTGTCTGCCACCAAACGGATCGATACCACAGAGACAGGGGAAAACTGGTCGCCCCCTGTGCGAAACGCCTGGCAGCGCTGGGCGGCGTCCGCTTAAAGCATGACGTTTTCTGATGGAAACAATGGCACGTCGTCTTGGACGGGCTTGACCCGTCCATCCACATCTTCCTGCGGCCCATGAACGTGGATGGCCGCATCAAGCGCGGCCATGACGTGTTTCCGTCGAAAAACGTCGTGCTCTAGCGGCGTGCCGCCCGGGAAACCGCGTGTTGTCAAGCGCAGGGAGGCATGCAACAGATACCGGGCTTTCGGTGCCCACTTTGCAATGGGTGAAACGGGAACACGGTGCGGACGAGCCTCTCGTCCTATGCCGTGGCTGCCCCCGCAACTGTAAGCGGCGAGACGGTTTCGCATGATCCACTGGTTCCTCAACCGAACCGGGAAGGTCGAAACCATCGTTGAGCCGCGAGCCAGGAGACCGGCCGGAAGCAGCGTGTAACCCAGACAGTCGGCGGTGGGCCGACGAAGGAAAACGATGTCCCGGTCCCTTTTCAGGACGCTTTGCGCGTCCCTTCCCCTATTCGCGTGTTCGATTCATCTGTCGCTCGCGCAAGAATCCCGCGAACGACAAAGCACCGAACCGCCGCCGCTTCGGGTCGAGCCGCTCCCAGTCGACCCTCTCCAGGTCACGGTCACGGCCAACCGCTCGCCCACCGCCATCCAACGCACGGGGAGCGCCATCACGGTGATCCCGACCGGCGTACTCGATGGCCGCAGCCCGCTGTCCTTGGCCGATACCCTGCGCCAGGTTCCGGGACTCTCGCTCACCGAAACAGGCGGACCTGGCACGCCGACCACGGTGCGCCTGCGGGGCAACGATGCCCGCCACACGCTCGTGATGATCGACGGCGTGCGTGTCAACGATCCCACCGATGTCGGTGGCGGCTTCGATTTCGCGAGCCTTTCCGCGCTTGATATCGACCGGATCGAAGTGTTGCGCGGGCCGCAATCCGCGCTTTACGGATCGGATGCCATCGGTGGCGTGGTCAACATCATCACCCGGCGCGGGCGCGGAGAGCCACGGTCCTTCCTGCAGGTCGAAGGCGGTTCCTATGGCACGAAATCCGTCCGCACCGGCGTTTCGGGCAGCACCAGCACGGTCAGCTATTCCTTGTCGCTGAACCACCTGGACAGCGCAGGGTTCTCGCGCTTCGGCTACCGCGTTCCCCGCATCGAGCGGGCCAGTCCGTGGAAGCTCGAGCCGGATGGCGTGAAGCGCAGCGGGGCATCCGGCCGCATCGCCTGGCGGCCTGTCCAGGGCTTCGAACTGGAGATCGGCGGCTCGCTCTCCCGCACGCTGACGCAGACCGACAACGCCTTCGGCATGGCGGAGGATACGGCGGGAAAGGATCGGCTGCAGAACGGCTCGGGCTTCGTCAAGGCCAGCGTGGACACGTTCGATGGCAACTGGAAGCACAGCCTGCAGGCTTTCATCCATCGCTCGGAACGACGCTCGCGTTGTGGCGCACTGAATTTCAACTGTTTCTACCAGGATCCTGCGGATCGCACCAACTTCCTGGAAGCCAACATCGCGGACAGCAAGTTCAGTGGCGAGCGCAAGGGTGTGGAATACCAGGGCGACCTGCGCTTCGGCGCATTCGGCACCTTGATCTATGGGGCGCGGCATGAGCGCGAGGAGGCTCGTTTCTCCGCACTCGAACTTTCGCCCAATCCGTCGCCCGGCTACCGCTATGGTGCCAGCCGCATCACCCAGTCGCTGTTCGCCCTGCACCAATTGCCGCTGGGTGAGCGCACGGACGTGTCTTTTGGCGGTCGTCTGGACAAGCCCGACGATACGCGCTCGTTCCTGACCTGGCGGGCAACGGCGGCGCATCGCATCCTCGAGACGGGAACGAAGTTGCGGGCGAGCGCGGGAACGGGTGCGAAGGCACCGTCGCTATACCAGCAGTTCAGCGCTTATGGTCCGGTTGCTTCCGGCAATCCGGCGCTCCGGCCCGAGCGCAGCTTCGGCGTCGATGCGGGCATCGATCAGGAAGCGTTTGGCGGTCGGCTGAAGTTTTCGGCGACGCTCTATGAAAACCGCGTCCGCGATCTCATCGAATATGATGCCAGCCTCGGCCTGATCAACCGCGTATTCGCGCCGTTCACCTTCCCGATCGGGCAGTATGTGAATCTGTCCAGGGCCGTGACGCGGGGCCTTGAGCTTTCGGGCGAAGCCATCCTGATCGAGGGGTTGCTGAAGGCGCGGGCGTCCTTCGCCTGGCAGGACGCCCGGACCGTGACGGCGTTCGGAGCCTTGCGGCCCAACGACAAGTTGCTACGCCGTCCCGAGCAGCAGGGGTTTGTCGCGCTGACCTACACGCCTTTCAACGGTTTGACGCTGGAACCCTCCGTGACCTTTGTCGGTCGCCAGGTGGACCAGGTTCGGTTGCCGGGCACGTTCAACAGCTTCCGCCGTGATCTGGCACCCTATGCCACCCTCGGCATGAAGGCTGACTACGCCATCACGCGGCAGGTCACGGCCTATGTCAGGGGGGAGAACCTGACCAATGCCCGCTACCAGGTGGTGTTCAACTACGGCTCGCCGGGACGCTCGGTCTATGGCGGCATCCGGACCTCGTGGTGATGCAAGACAGCAATCAGGACGCCGGGTCAGGTCGGGAGCGCCGCTGGCTACTCCCCGCCTTCGTCCTGTTGCTGGTCGCGCTTTCGGTCGTGTCCCTTGGCGTCGGACCCGTGAAGCTTTCGCCCGCCGATGTCGTTGCGGCGGTGTGGGCGCTGCCCGGCGATCCGGCCCGCATCATCGTGCTGGAGATCCGCCTGCCGCGCCTCGTGCTGTCGCTGCTCATCGGTGCAATTCTCGGCATGAGTGGCGCGGCCATGCAGGGGTTGTTGCGCAATCCGCTGGCGGCACCGTCGCTGTTCGGTGCGCCCCAGACTGCCGCCTTCGCGGCTGTGTCAACGATGTCCCTTGGCCTCAACGATGCGCTGTCCTGGGGCCTGCCGCTGGCCGCCATCACAGGGGCTTTCCTGTCGGTCTTTCTGCTGCTGGCCGTTGCGGGGCGCAATGCCAGCCTTGTCCTTCTGATCCTGGCAGGCCTGGCCATTTCCGCGCTGGCGGGCGCGGGAACGTCACTGGCGATGAACCTTGCGCCCAATCCCTTTGCAGCCCTTGAGATTGCGTTCTGGCTGCTGGGTTCGCTGGAGGACCGCAGCCTGCGCCATGTCACGCTGTGCTTTCCGTTCATCGCAATGGCCGCCGTGATCCTGTTCAGCCAGCGCGGAGCCTTCCGGGCGCTGACACTGGGGGAGGAGGCGGCGCAGAGTCTCGGCGTCAACGTCGATCGGTTGCGCCTGCTGGTCATCCTGGGCGTGGCGCTGGGCGTGGGGGCGTCGGTTGCGGTGGCCGGTACGATCAGCTTCATCGGGCTGGTCGCTCCTCATCTCATGCGCCCGCTGGTGAATCATGACCCGGCACGGTTGCTGTTGCCCAGTGCGCTGTGCGGAGCAGCCCTTCTGACGACGGCAGACATCGCGGTGCGGCTGATCCCCGCCACCACGGATATCAAGGTGGGCGTGCTCACCGCCATCATCGGCGTGCCGTTCTTCCTGTGGCTGATCCTGCGGGAGCGGCGCAACCTGGCGGGTGGTCTGGTATGAACCCGCAACAGGCTTCGCTCGGTCTTGACTTGCAGGAGGTGGCGGTTTCGCTTGGCGGACAACAGGTTCTTGCCCCGGTCTCGCTTGGTCTTGGTGCGGGACGACTGGTGGCGTTGGTCGGGCCTAACGGCGCGGGAAAGACGAGCCTGCTCAGGGCTCTGGCTGCGCTGGTGCCAGCGACAGGCCAGGTGCTGCTGCGCGGTCAGGATATCCGCATGATGGCGGCGGCTGAACGCGCCCGCGCCATCGCCTATCTGCCGCAAGGGCATCAGGTGCATTGGCCGCTGGCAGTGCGGGACGTGGTGGCGCTCGGGCGCTTTCCTCATGGCGGCCGGGAGCCGTCCCGGCTGGGGGCGGACGATCAGGCTATCATCCGTGATGCCATGGTCCGCACCGATACGCTCACCTTTGCTGAGCGTTCGGTGCAGAGCCTTTCGGGCGGAGAACGCGCCCGCGTGATGATGGCGCGGGTGCTGGCGGTCGATGCCGCTGTGATCCTGGCGGATGAGCCGACGGCGGCACTGGACCCGCGGCATCAACTGGCGATCATGGCTGTCCTGAAGGCCGAGGCGGCGCGGGGACGGCTGGTGCTTGCGGTCACCCATGACCTGATGCTGGCGGCCCGGTTTGCCGATGAGGTCATCGTGCTGGATCAGGGCCAGCTTGTCGCCCATGGTCCGCCGGACGACGCGCTCAGCGCCGCCGTCCTGAAGAGTGTCTACGGGATCGAGGCGGCGCCTGTCACGGTCGAGGGCCGGACGTTCCTGCTGCCCTGGTCCGCGCCATGAGGGGGCTGGCGGGCCTCTCTCGGCTGCTGGCCTTCCCGTTCCTGGCCATCCCGCTGCTGGCGTGTTCCGGCTCGCTTGCCAAGGCCGATGCGCCACGCCCCGCGATCCGGATCATCTCGATCAACATGTGCACGGATCAACTGCTGCTGGACCTTGCCACCCCGGCCCAGATCGCCGGTCTCAGCCCCTTTGTTCGGGATACAGCCCGCTCCTGGGCTGCTGGCCGGGTGGGTGATCTCCCGGTGCTGTCAGGCACGGCGGAGGAGATCATGGTGATCCGGCCGGATGTCGTCCTGTCGGGACGCCATACACGGCGGGCAACACGGGAGTTCATCCGGGCGCAGGCCGTGCCGCTCGAGGAGTTCGATACCGTGCAAACCATCGCGCAGGCCAAGGATCAGATCATCCGTGTCGCTCGGATCGTGGGGGCAGAGGCCAAGGGCCAGATGCGCGTCGAGGAACTGGAGGCGGCGTCCGTGAGGCTAAAGGCGATGTCCGTGCAGGGCAAGCTGCGCATCCTGCCGCTGTCCCGGCGGGGCTGGGTGGCGGGTCGCGAAAGCCTGATCAGCGATTTGCTGAGCACCGCGGGCCTCGTCAATGCGACAGAGGATAGCGGATTGAGGGAGGGGGGCTTCCTGTCGCTTGAAGCCGTCGTCAAGCTCAGGCCCGACGCCCTGCTGATCACCCGCGAGGATGGCCGGGCCGAGGATCAGGGCAGCGCCATGCTGCTGCATCCCGCGATCGCGTCAATGTTCCCACCAGAGCGGCGGATCGTCATTCCCGAACTGTTGACGGTCTGTGGCGGCCCCATGCTGGCCGAGGCCATGTCAAGGCTCGCGGATCAGGTGTCGCGCCTCGTGCCAAGGGCAACCGCGCAATAAGCTGCCCGCCCCTCTTCCCCTGAGAAGAAGGGCGAAGCGTCTGTCTTTCAGCTTGCCATCTTGTTCTTGATGAAGCCGACGACGGCCATCAGAATCAGGCCACCGATACCACCACCTGCGGCCTGCCCCACCATGCCGCCCGCCAGCGATGGCAACACGGCGCCGAGAATCTGACCACCGATGCCGCCACCCGCGACGCCAGCAACGGTATTGCCCAACATGCCGAGCGAAAGGTTCTTGAAGAGGGCGCCTGCTGCATTGCCGCCGACCGCGCCCGAAATGAGCTGGATGATGAGTGATTCCATGGTTGCTTCTCCTGTTTTTGCCAGAGGCACCTGGATCAGGCTGGCTCTGGAGATCGGAAGCGACCACATCAGTGAAGCAAAGACAAGCATTCTCTCGCCCTTTTCCCATCGGAAGACATGGCTCCAGCCTGTTGCCGACCTCTTGTCAGCCCCTCGTCAGCCCCTCGTCTGCCCCTTGCATCACCCGGCCTTTTCACCGATATAGCCACCGGGAGGTTGGCGCTGGACGTACCACTCGCCAATCGGGTCAGGTCCGGAAGGAAGCAGCCCTAACGAGAACCGGGCGGGTCAATGTCCAGCCTCCCACCGCATTTTCCTGCGCATTTTTCCTGAAAGCAGCGGACCCGATGGCGGACAACGCTCAGCCCAGCGCCTACCGCGTCCTGGCCCGCAAGTATCGGCCCAAGGGCTTCGAGGACCTCATCGGCCAGGAGGCCATGGTCCGCACCTTCCGCAATGCGTTTGAATCCAACCGCATCCATCAGGCCTATATCTTCACCGGCGTGCGCGGCGTGGGCAAGACGACGACGGCTCGCATCATCGCCCGTGCGCTGAACTATGAGCTGGACGATGGCTCCATCACGCGGCCCACCATCGACATGCCAGCCTTCGGCAAGCATTGCGAGGCGATCATCGAGAGCCGCCATGTCGATGTGATCGAGATGGATGCGGCATCCAACACCGGCGTCGACAATGTGCGCGAGATCATCGAGGCGGTGCGCTACCGACCGGCGTATGCGCGCTATAAGGTCTACATCATCGACGAAGTCCACATGCTGACCAACGCATCGTTCAACGCCCTGTTGAAGACGCTCGAGGAGCCGCCCGAGCACGTCAAGTTCCTGTTTGCCACGACGGAAATCAAGAAGGTGCCTGTCACGGTGCTGTCGCGCTGCCAGCGCTTCGATCTCAAGCGGATCGACATGCCCCTGATGGTCCGCCACCTCGCAGGCATCGCGGGGGCGGAGCAGGTTGTGATCAACCCTGAGGCTCTTGGCCTGATTGCACGGGCCAGCGAAGGCTCGGTTCGCGATGCGCTGTCGCTGATGGACCAGGCCATCGCCCATGGCACGCAGGCATCCACCGGCAGTGGCACCGCCATCGAAGCGGAGCAGATCCGGGATATGCTCGGATTGGCGGATCGCGGGCGCATCATCGATCTGTTCGAGCAGGTGATGCGCGGTGATATCGCGGCGGCGCTGGCCGAACTGGCCGCGCAATATGACGCTGGTGCTGATCCTGTCAGCGTGATCACGGACCTCGCCGAATATGTCCACACGGTCACCCGGCTCAAGCTGTCTCCCGGCGCTCAGGATGACCTGACGCTGAGCGAGACCGAGAAGGCGCGTGGGGCGGCCTTCGCGCGCGATCTCTCCATCCGCACGCTGACGCGCGCCTGGCAGATCCTCAGCAAGGGCCTGGTGGAAACCCAGTCCGCGCCGCGCCCGATCGTGGCGGCAGAAATGCTGCTGGTGCGGCTGGCCTATGCCGCCGACCTGCCGACGCCCGATGACGCGCTGCGGATGCTGAGGGATGGTGCGGGAGCTATCGTCCCCGCGCCGTCCGCGTCTCCTCCGCGCGGTGGAGGCGGTGGTGCGACGGCGGCCCTGGCGCGTCCGGTCATCGCGACCAGCAACCCTGCACCTCATTCTGCGCCAATGATGCAGCCCGTGGCAGTGGCAGCAGCAACGCCCGCCCTGCGCATCGACCAGTTCACGGCGCTTGTCGCCCTGGCGGGCGAGAAGCGCGACCCGATGCTGGTCTCGGCACTGGAGCGCGATGTGCGTCTCGTGCGCTTCGAGGATGGCGTGCTGGAGTTCAATCTCGTGGCCAATGCCGATGCAGGGATCGTGCAGCGCGTCAGCCGGCGCCTGCAGGAATGGACCGGGCGGCGCTGGACGGTGGCGCTCTCCAACGAAACGGGCGATCCGACGCTTCGCGAGGTGGCCGAGGCGAAGCGGGCAGAGGCGGAGAGCCTGCGCCATCTGAACCCAGTGGTCCAGGCGGTCCTGGCCGCTTTCCCCGGTGCGCGCGTGCTGCCTGCCGCGCCGAAAGCCGATATTCCGCAAGCCACTGCCGAGGCCTCCGCGCAAGCCATCGTCAACGAGGATGGCGACGTGGTGGCGGGCGAAACCGACTTTACCGAAGACGATCTGTAGGAGTTCACGGCATGGACATGATGAAACTGATGAAGCAGGCGCAACAGATGCAGGCCCGCATGGCCGACATGCAGGCCGAACTGGAGGCATCCGTCACCGAAGGGCAGGCCGGGGCAGGCATGGTGAAGGTCACGCTGTCGGGCAAGGGTGTGCTCAAGGGCATCACCATCGATCCTTCCCTGATGAAGGAAGACGAGACCGAAATCCTCGAGGATCTCATCATCGCCGCGC
>JANNFV010000436.1:0-6293 GCA_031380285.1 Hyphomicrobiales bacterium
GCGGTGAAGCCGACCTCGTCGATCCTCACACCACGTGCCACCATCGACCGTTTCGGCAACGAGACTGACATCCTGACCAAGGGACGGCATGATCCCTGCGTCGGCATCCGGGCCGTGCCGGTGGCGGAAGCCATGATGGCCATTGTGCTGGCCGATCATTTCCTGCGCCATCGGGGGCAAACCGGGCGGTGATGAAGCCACTTTCCCTTCCCCCCCGGGGGAAGGTGCCCGCCCCTTCGGCGGGCGGATGGGGGTGAATCCCTGATGCCTGCGGTTCTCCCTTATCCGGTTGCCAAGGGGCCACCACCTTCTCCCAAGGGAGAAGGACAACAACATGCGACTTCCCCTTTCCCTCCAGCCTGCTAAACAGCGCTCAGGCAGGATATTGCATCGCACAAGGGGTTTCACGATGGCGGGTTTGGTCACGGTCTTTGGCGGTTCGGGCTTCGTGGGTCGGCATGTCGTTCGCGCCTTGGCCAAGCAGGGCTGGCGGGTGCGGGTGGCGGTGCGGCGGCCCGATCTTGCGGGTCATCTCCAGCCCATGGGCGGCGTCGGCCAGATCATGGCGGTGCAGGCCAACCTGCGTTACCCCGATTCCGTGATGCGGGCCGTGCAGGGCGCGGACGCGGTGGTGAACCTTGTCGGCATCCTGTTCGAGAGCGGTCGCCAGAGCTTCGAGAAGGTGCAGACCGACGGACCGCGTGCGATTGCGATGGCTGCGGCGAAAGCCGGTATCAGCAACCTTGTGCATGTCTCCGCGATTGGTGCGGACAGCAATTCACCCGCGGCCTATGCAAGAAGCAAGGCGGCAGGTGAGGCTGCGGTTCTGGAGCACGTCCCCTCGGCTGTCATCCTGCGCCCATCGATCATCTTTGGCCCTGAAGACAATTTCTTCAACCAATTCGCCACCCTGGCGCGGTACCTGCCCGCGCTGCCGCTCATCGGCGGCGGCGAGACCAAGTTCCAGCCGGTGTTCGTGGGTGACGTCGCGGACGCGGTCGCCATGGCAGTTGCGGGCAAGGCGAAGGCGGGCACGGTGTATGAACTCGGCGGTCCGGCGGTGAAAAGCTTCCGCGAGATTCTCGCCTATATCCTGGCGGAAACCGGGCGTAAGCGGGCGTTGATCCCGATTCCCTTTCCGCTTGCCGAATTGCAGGGCAAGATTTTCGGCCTGCTGCCCAAGCCTTTGCTGACCCATGATCAGGTGCTGATGCTGAAATCCGACAATGTGGTGTCCGCCGCGGCACGCAGTGAGGGACGCACGCTGGAAGGCCTGGGAATCGCGCCTGGGTCCGTCGAATCCATCGTGCCGTCTTATCTGTACCGGTTCCGTGCCGCAGGCCAGTTCGACCGCGAGAAGGCGGTCTGAGCGGAAGCCTGCGTCATGACCGAGGTGGATGTCGTCATTGTCGGTGCTGGCCCAGCCGGGCTGGCAGCAGCGCTCTCCCTTCAGGACAGCGGCCTTTCCGTTGCCCATGTCGAGGCCCGTGACCGGATCGGCGGGCGGACCTGGACAACGGCCATCGGTCGCCACAAGGGGATCGATCTCGGAGCGCATTGGCTGCATGCGCGCAAGGCCAATCCGCTGGTGAAGGAAGCCAAGCGTCTGGGCATCGGCCTCAATTCCGCAGACAAATGGCCCATCGTCATCGATGGCGAGGAGATCCTGGGAACCTGGGGCCAGATGCGGCTCTGGCGGGCCTGGCGCAAGATCGATCGCGGCATCGTGCGCATCGCCGATGATCACCCCGAGGCCGCTGCCGAACTTGCGGTGGACCGCACGGACCGCTGGCAGATTCTGGCGGGCGAATTGCACGGCACCCATGCCTGCGGCATTGCCCTTGCCCAAGTGAGCGCCGAGGATTTCGCCAACGCTATCGACAGCGAGGACCGCTTCGTCCAAGGCGGCTTCGGTGCCTTGGTCGTCGCCGCCAGCGAGGGCGTCACGCCGCGCCTTGGTGTCAGCGTCAGGCGCGTGCGGCAAACGGCATCGGGCGTGACGGTGGAGACATCCGCGGGTGACATCGTGGCCAAGGCCGTCCTGCTCACCATTCCCACGACATTGATCGCCAACGGGTCCATCGCTTTCGAACCGGGCCTGCCGGAGAGCCATCTCGAAGCAGCCCATGCACTGCCCCATGGTGCCTATGAGCGCCTGGTGTTCACGCTGGGCGATGATCCGTTCTCGGAAGAGCGGGACCGGGCGGTGATCCTGCTCAACGACAAGAACCGCTCGCTCTATATGCTGGCCGGTGGTGGCGGCAGGGGCGTGCATTTCGCGGATTTTGGGGGTACCGAAGCGCGCGAAATTGCCGCCAAGGGGCCTGAGGCGATGGCGGAGGTGGTGGAGGACTGGCTGGATTGGCAGGTCGGGTCCGCCGCCGCGAAAAGCCTGAAAATCCTGCATGGCACCAGTTGGAGCCAAGATCCGTTTGCACGGGGCGGCTGGTCAGTCGCGCGGCCTGGCCAGGCGATGGCCCGGCTGGCGTTGCGTGCGCCGGTGGCCGAACGCATCTGGTTCACGGGCGAGGCGACCAGCGTCGAGCAATGGGGGACCGTGGGCGGGGCCTGGTTGCAGGGCATCCGTGCCGCCACGGAGATCGAACGGTTCCTGACGCGCGGGCGGCGACTGCGATCCATGGCCGAACTTTTCGGCTTTGGTGGGCGGCGCGTGGCCAAGGCGCGGCCGCGCAACCTGACCTGAGTGCGCCATGGCACGCTTTGCGACAGCGCCCGTCTCGTTTCCCTTTCCCTGCCTGCTGGCCGATGTCGGTGGCACGAATGCGCGGTTCGCCATGCTGGAGGCACCGGACAAGCCGCTGTCGCCGATGGTGCGGCTTGATACGACGGGCGAGGATAGTTTCGCTGTAACCGTTCGCCGGGCGCTCGCCGAAGGTGGACTTACTGCGCCACGCTCGTTCCTGCTGGCTGTGGCCGGGCCTGTTGCGGGGCAAAGTTCCGTCCTGAGCAATGCCGCGACCGCAAGCGGTGCCCTGATGATCGATGGCCCCACCCTCGCGGACCAACTTGGGCTGGAGCAGGGCCTCCTGCTCAATGACTTCGAGGCGTTGTGTCTGGCGCTGCCCTTTCTGCGGCAAGGAGACCTGGTGCAACTCGGGCGTGGCGTTGCAGTTCCGGGTGGGCCGATGGCGGTGGTCGGGGCCGGTACAGGCCTCGGTGTCGGCGGCCTGTTGCGGCATGGCGGGGCGTGGCTGCCGGTTGCCAGCGAAGGTGGCCATGTCGGGATCGGACCGGAAACTCCTCAGGAATGCGCGGCGTGGCCGCATCTGGGCGGCGGCATGATCTCGGCTGAGGATGTGCTGTCAGGGCGGGGTCTCGTGCGGCTCTACCGGGCTCTTGCGGGCACGTCGAAGGCGGACGGTGACGCGACACCAGCGGCCATCGGGCTCAGAGCGCTGAACGGAACGGACTCTTGTGCTGTGAATGCGGTAGGTCTGTTTTTTGGGCTTCTCGCCCGTTTTGCAGGCGATATGGCGCTCACCTTTGGTGCCAAGGGCGGCTTGTTCATTGGCGGGGGGATTGCGCCGCGTTTTGCCGATAGCATTTGGCTGGAGCAAGGATCATTTGCACGGACCGCCCGCAGCAGGGGGAGGGCGAGCGACTACCTCAGTGACATTCCGATTCACCTGATCACCGCTCCCGATGCGGCGCTGCAGGGAATGGCGGCGGTTGCGACCGCACCGGATCAGTTTGCCCTGGATTTTGCCAGCCGGATGTGGCGCTGACACTCAGGCTGCTTTGGATGTTTCGACCGTCTGGGTCAGCAGGGCGTGGATCACATCGGCGCTTTTCGAGGCGCGAAGATTGGCGGTGATGGCGGGATTGCGCAGCACACGCGCGACCTTCGACAGGCCCTTCAGGTGATCGGCACCGGCACCCTCCGGCGCGAGCAGCACGAAGACAAGATCGACCGGTTCGCCATCCAATGCATCGAAGGCGATCGGCTTCTCGATTCGGGCAAACAGGCCAACCAGGTTTTTCAGTCCGTCGAACTTGCTGTGCGGGATGGCGATGCCGCCACCAATCCCGGTAGATCCAAGGCGTTCGCGCTGCAGAAGAGCATCGAAAATCAAGCGTGCCGGAAGATTGGTGATGGTGCTCGCCTGCTCCGCAATGGCTTCCAGCAAGGCTTTCTTCGTTGGGACACGCACGGCGGGCATGACGCCCTGCAGTGGCAATATATCGGTCAGTGGCATTGTTGATTGCCCTTCAAGCGGGGATTGCCTGATTTTCCATCACTGCAAGTGCCGCGCCATATTTCCGAAATCGTTCAACGCTTCAGTCTACCAGCACCCTAGGCCCGACGCTCATCCACATCAATCCAGCCCACGGACCCATCGGTCCGTTCATGCAGGATGTTCACGCGTTCCGTTCCACTGTTGCGGAACACGTAACTGGAAAGCTTGCCGCTCTCCATCCGCGTAATGGCATCTTGCAGCGAAAGCTTTTCCAGCCGATCCACTCTTTCGGCCACGATGGGCTTCGCCTCGACGCCTATATCATTCTTTTCAACCGGTTCAATTTCAAACTCGGTGAGGCTGAAGCCGTTTTCCACCGCTTCATCACCGCCGTCGTCGACTGGGCTGCCATTGGCGTAGGCCGTCCGCTTGCGCTTGTCGCGGCGCATCTGCTTGCCGATCCGCTCGACGATCTGGCTCACGCTGGAATAGGCGTCATGGGCCGAGCCCGAAACACGCTTCACGGCACCGGTATCGAGATGGACCGTGCAGTCCGCACGAAAGCCCGTGCCTTCCTTTTCCACGGTGACCCTGCTGCGAAAGCCTCCATCGAAGTACTTCACCACCGCGTCGTGGATCCGTTCCTCCGCTTGACCCCTGAGGCTTGCGCCGATGTCGAGATTCTTGCCAGAGACACGGACGTCCGACGTGCGTTGAAGCATGGGCTTCCTCCTTCGCCTGTTGTGGCCAAGCGGCCCGCAAACCGAAGCAGCTTGGGCATGACGAAGGTAGGAGTCCCACCCCGCAGTGTCAACGAGAAGGCAGGGCCTTCTTTTCCCGCCGCCTGAGAGCCGACGAGGGTATGCGCATCGCCTCGCGGTACTTTGCGACAGTTCGCCTTGCGATATCAACACCTTGCCCCTTGAGCGCCGTCACGAGGGCATCGTCGGAGAGCACCTTGCTCGCTGTTTCACCCTCGATCAATTGCCGGATGCGATGGCGGACAGCCTCCGCCGAATGGGCATCCTCGCCTCCTGCGCCCGCAATGGAGGCTGTGAAAAAGTACTTCATTTCGAAGGTGCCGCGCGGCGTGGCCATGTGCTTGTTGGACGTCACGCGCGAGATCGTCGACTCGTGCAGGCTGACCGCTTCCGCGATGGTCTTCAGATTGAGCGGCTTGAGATGCTGCACGCCATACATGAAGAACGCGTCTTGCTGGCGCACGATCTCGCTTGCGACCTTGAGGATCGTCTTCGCCCGCTGCTCCAGACTGCGGGTGAGCCAGTTGGCGGTGGCCCAGGCTTCATCGATGAAGCTCTTGCCCACCGGATCCTTGGTGCGTGACACGCGGGCGTAGTAGCTCTTGTTGGCGATCACGCGGGGCAGGGCGTCGCTGTTCAGCTCCACCGCCCAACTGCCGTCGGGCGCGGCACGGATGAATACGTCCGGAATGACGCTTTGCACGGATTCGCTGCCAAAGATCAGGCCGGGCTTGGGGTCGAGCCGGCGAATCTCGCCCACCATGTCGGCGAGGTCTTCCTCATCGACGCGGCACAGCTTGCGCAACTGCTGGTAGTCGCGCTTTGCCAGCAAATCCAGGTGGCTGACAAGCGTCGCCATGGCGGGATCGTAGCGGTCGTTTTCCTTGAGCTGCAACGCCAGGCATTCCGCCAGGGTGCGGGCGCCAACGCCGGCCGGCTCGCATTGCTGGATCACGGCCAGCACGCTTTCGACGTCCTCGATCTCCGTGCCCAGGCGCTCCGCGATGTCGGCGAGCGCTTCGGTGAGGTAGCCCGTGGCGTCTATGCTCTCGATCAGGGCCAGCGCGATGCCGCGATCAGAGGCAGTCGACAGCTGAGACAGTGTCTGGTTCTCGAGATGGTCCTGAAGCGACAGCCCGGCGGCCGCGAAACTGTCGAAACCTGAACCGTCATCGTCGAAAGAGCCACCTTTCAGGCCACGTCCGCCACCGTCGAGCGATGGCAGGCTCGGCCCTTCGACCTGCGCCGACCGGGGCGCGGCAGGCGCGGAGGCGTCGTCGGGAAAGGCATTGCTCAGATCGGTGCCGATATCGCTTTCGATGGCCGCGCGGTC
>JANNFV010000455.1:0-7539 GCA_031380285.1 Hyphomicrobiales bacterium
TCCATCTCTTCGACACGACACTGCGGGACGGGGCGCAGACCACGGGTGTGGATTTCTCGCTGGCGGACAAGCTCGCCGTGGCCAAGATGCTGGATCGGCTCGGCGTCGATTACATCGAGGGCGGCTATCCCGGCGCGAATCCGCTCGACACGCAGTTCTTTGCCGAGGAGCGGGGCTATCGCGCGGCATTCACGGCGTTCGGCATGACCAAGCGGGCGGGTGTCTCGGTCTCCAACGATCCGGGCGTCACAGGGCTGCTGGAGGCCAGGGCGGCCGCCATCTGCTTCGTGGCGAAGGCCTGGGATTTCCATGTCCACACGGCCTTGGGCTGCATGCTGGCCGAAAGCCTGGAGGGTGTGAGCGAAAGCGTGCGGGCCGCGCTGGAGCGGGGCCGCGAGGTCATCGTGGATTGCGAGCATTTCTTCGATGGCTACAAGGCCAATCCGGAATTCGCGCTCTCCGTTGCGACCACGGCGTTCAAGAGCGGCGCACGCTGGGTGGTGCTATGCGACACCAATGGCGGTACCTTGCCCGACGAGATCGAGCGGATCGTGCGGGCCGTGACGCAACTGGTGCCGGGTGCCAATCTGGGCATCCATGCCCATGACGACACCGGCCATGCCGTGGCAAATTCGCTGGCGGCGGTCAACGCGGGTGTGCGGCAGATCCAGGGCACCCTGAACGGGCTGGGCGAGCGCTGCGGCAACGCCAACCTCGTGACGCTGATCCCCACGCTGAAGCTGAAGGAACCTTATGCCAGCGGCTTCGTCACAGGTGTCAGCGATGCGGCGATGGCGGGGTTGACGCAGCTGTCCCGCGCCTTCGACGAAATTCTCAACCGCCAGCCCCGGCGGCAGTCGCCCTATGTCGGCGCGGCGGCCTTCGCGACCAAGGCGGGCATTCATGCCTCTGCCGTGCTGAAAGACCCCCGGACGTATGAGCATATCGAGCCGGAGCGGGTGGGCAACCTGCGTTCTGTGCTGGTCTCGACGCAGGCCGGGCGGTCCAATGTGCTGTCCGAACTGGAGCGCATGGGCATCGACGTCCGCCGCGACGATCCGCGCATCTCCCGCCTGCTGGACGAGGTGAAGGAGCGTGAGGCGCTGGGCTACGCCTATGAAGCCGCCGATGCGTCGTTCTATGTCCTGGCGCAGCGTGCGCTCGGCCACAGCCGCGAGTATTTCCGGGTCGAGCGCTTCAAGGTCAATGTCGGGCGGCGCTACAACGTCAACGGCCAGCTCGTGACCTTCTCGGAGGCGACCGTGAAGGTGGTGGTGGATGGCGAGACAATGATCTCTGCGGCGGAAGGCGATGGTCCGGTCAACGCGCTGGACAAGGCCTTGCGCAAGGATCTGGGCAAATACCAGCACCAGATCGCCGGGCTGGAATTGCTGGACTTCAAGGTCCGCATCTTCCAGGGCGGTACAGATGCCGTGACGCGGGTGCTGGTCGAAAGCCGCGACGAGACGGGCGAAAGCTGGACCACTGTGGGTGTCTCGGCCAACATCATCGACGCGTCATTTCAGGCGCTGACGGATTCGATCTTGTACAAGCTGATGCGGAGCGAGGCTATCTCTCCTTCTCCCAAGGGAGAAGGTGCCCCGCACTTGCGGGGCGGATGAGGGAGAATCCCAGACGCCTGTGGTTCTCCCTCATCCGTCAGGCTTCGCCTGCCACCTTCCCCACGGGGGGGAGGACAGTTCACTCACTCCCGGAAGCGCAACACCTTTTCCTTGCAAAGGTTCAGCGTCTCATCGACCACGCCCTCGTCGTCGAAGCGGGCCTGCACCGTCATCTCGCAGCCCTTTGATTTGCCGAATTTCAGCACGCTTTTCTTGCCTGCCGCCAGCGGGCGGGCGAGGCGGGCGATGACCTTGCCTTCGCCATCGGCAACGACGAGCTCCGTCAGGGTGGCCGCACGCTGGTTGTCGACGTTGATCTGGGCGGGCAGGCGGCTCTGGGCCTGGGCGGTGCTGGCGACAATGAGCGTTGCTGCGGCAAAGGCGAAAGTCTTGAACATGGGTAGCGTTTCCTCGTTTTTTCGCAGAGTGGCAAAGAATGGCCGTCTTGCAAAGCCGAATTGCGGCTGGGGCAAGGCAAAACTGGCTCAGTCCTCACATCAGCCTGGCGGACCAATCCGCACTGGGCTGGCTCCGGCCAAAGCGCTGCACCCAGTTTTCGATCATGGGGACGATGTCCTCGGCCTTCTCCGCCGTCATGGTTCGCACCTCCAGACCATCGCGGATGAAGCCCTCCATCCGCATATGGGCCAGGATGTCCATGAAGGGACGCCAGAACCCGCCGATATCCGCGATGACGATGGGTTTGCCGTGACGTCCAAGCTGCGCCCAGGTCATCTGCTCCACCAGTTCTTCCAGCGTGCCGATGCCGCCGGGCAGGGCCACGAAGGCGTCGGCACGCTCGAACATCTTCATCTTCCGCTCGTGCATGTCCTCGACAAGGATGACGGTGTCGGCGTCTGCCTTCAGTTTTTCCTTGGTCAGCAGGAAATGCGGGATGATGCCTGTGACAGGCCCGCCATGCGTCTTCACGGCACTGGCAACCGCGCCCATCAGGCCAACATTGCCGCCGCCATAGACCAGGCCGTGGCCTGCCCTGGCGATGGTGCGGCCCAGCGTTTCCGCCGCCGCAAGGTACCGCGGATCACGCCCAGCTCCAGAACCGCAATAAACACAGATCGTGAGGGACATTGGACACCTGGAGGAATGAACGCTGCCACTGCGTGAATTGGCTGCTGCATGAATCGTTTCGAGAACCTATATGATCAGCACAAGCCAGGTTAGAAAGCATTTCATGTCCGCCTCACAAACCGGGAGCGACTCGGCGTCACAGCCGCAGGCCGCCTCCAAGCCGTTCAATCCCAAAGAAAGCATGCTGGGCACGCTGGTGACGCTGTGGCCCTATCTCTGGCCCTCCGACCGGCGTGATCTGCAGGTGCGCGTGATGGTCGCCTTCGGGCTGATCCTGATCGCCAAGCTGATCACCATTTCTGTCCCCTTCACCTTCAAGTGGGCGACCGATGCATTGGTGGCCATCAGCCAGAAGGATGCCGGCGGCATCGCGGCAACGGCGCTGCCCTGGATCATCGGTGCGCCCGTCATCGCCACGATGCTCTATGGTTTGGCGCGGGTCGGCATGGCGCTGTTCCAGCAATTGCGCGATGGCGTCTTCGCGGCGGTGTCGATGCATGCCGTGCGGCGTCTCGCCAACCAGACCTTCGAGCACATGCACCGGCTGTCGCTGCGGTTCCATCTGGAGCGCAAGACCGGCGGCCTGACGCGGGTGCTGGAGCGCGGACGGCGCGGCATCGAGGAATTGTCGCGAATGGCGCTGCTGACGCTCATTCCGACGATCATCGAGTTCGCGCTGGTCTGCGCGGTGTTCATCTTCGCCTTCGACTGGCGCTATGTCGTGGTCATCACGGTGATGATCGCGGCATATCTGTGGTTCACGATCAGCGCCACGAACTGGCGCATCGGCATCCGCCGCCAGATGAATGACAGCGATACCGATGCCAATACCAAGGCGGTCGATAGCCTGCTCAACTTCGAGACGGTCAAGTATTTCGGCGCGGAAAAGCGCGAGAATGCCCGCTACGATCGCTCCATGGCGACCTACGAGAAGGCGAGCACCAAGAGTTACACTTCGCTGGCCGTCCTCAACTCGGGGCAGGCCGTGATCTTCACCCTGGGGTTGACGGCGTGCATGGCGATGTCGGCCATGGACGTGGCGGCGGGCAAGAATACAGTGGGCGACTTCGTGCTGGTCAACGCCATGCTGATCCAGCTCTATCAGCCGCTGAATTTCATGGGCATGGTCTATCGCGAGATCAAGCAGGCGCTGGTCGATATCGAGAAGATGTTCGACATCCTCTCCACCAACGCCGAGGTGAAGGACGCGCCGGGCGCCTTGCCGCTCCAGATCAGCACCGGTGCCGTGAAATTCGACAATGTGGCGTTTCACTACAATCCGGAGCGGCAGATCCTCAAGGGGGTCAGTTTCGAGGTGCCTGCGGGCCAGACGGTCGCCATCGTGGGGCCATCGGGCGCAGGCAAGTCCACGATCTCGCGGCTGCTGTTCCGCTTCTATGATATTTCCGCAGGCTCCATCACCATCGATGGCCAGGATATCCGCAAGGTGACGCAGGAAAGCCTGCGCGACAGCATCGGCATGGTGCCGCAGGACACGGTGCTGTTCAACGACAGCATCCGCTACAACATCGCCTATGGTCGCGACGGGGCCACCAGGGAGCAGATCGAAGAGGCGGCACGCCTGGCCCAGATCGACCGTTTCATTGCCCTGTTGCCGGAGGGCTATGAGGCCCAGGTGGGCGAGCGGGGCCTGAAACTCTCGGGCGGCGAGAAGCAGCGTGTCGCCATCGCGCGGACCATCCTGAAGTCCCCGCCGATCCTCGTGCTGGACGAAGCGACCTCGGCGCTCGACAGCCACACCGAAATGGAAATCCAGGAGGCGCTGGACGGCGTGTCGCGCAACCGCACCACCATTGTCATCGCGCATCGGCTGTCGACCGTGATCAATGCAGATGAGATCATCGTGCTCGACAAGGGCGTGATCGCCGAGCGTGGCACGCACACGACGCTGCTGAAGAAGAAGGGCATCTATGCCTCCATGTGGAACCGCCAGCGCGAGGCGGATGCCGCCCGCGAGACGCTGAAGCGCCATGCGGAGGCCGAGGGCGAGACGCTGCGGCTGAAGCTCGCGGGGGAGTGATCACGCACAGCGATGCGTCGGATCAGCAATCTGCGGATGCGGTGGCGCGAATCCCTGCCTAAACTGCCATCTGACAGGGGCTGATGGCTGATACCGTGATCATTGCACGACCGGGACGCGCGCTGCGCCGCGCCCTGCCCGCGCTTGGCCTGACCCAGATGATCGCCTGGGGCACGACCTATTATCTGCCGGCGGTGCTGCGCCAGCGCTTTGCCGCCGATCTTGGCCTCTCCGACACGATGATCTTTGCGGGCGTGGCCGTGACGCTGATCGTGGCCGCTTTGCTGGCCTGGCCTGCGGGCCACCTGATGGAACGCCATGGTGCCGGACGCTTCCTGCCCCTGGGGTCGCTGTTCCTGGCGCTGGGGCTGGTGATCCTGGGGCAGAGCACGGGTTGGATCGGCTACCTGCTGGCGTGGATGGCCTTCGGGTTCGGCATGGCGCTCGCCATGTCGAATGCGGCCTTTTCGGCCCTGACACAGATGGCAGGGCAGGGCGCACGGCGCGCCATTGTGATCATCATGCTGTTTGGCGGCATGGCGGCCACGATTTTCTGGCCGCTCACGCTTTGGCTGGATGAGAGCGTCGGCTGGCGCAACGCCTGCTATCTCTATGCCGCGGTGCATCTCGTGGTCTGTTTGCCGCTGCATCTGCTGTTCGTATCCGGCGGCACCTCTGCTGCGGACAGGCAGGATTTGCGGCAGGATGAGGCTCCCGGCCTCATTACCCCGGACAAGCAGCGTCAAGCCGCAATCCTGATCACCATCGCACTGGCGGGCAACGGGTTTGTCTCATGGGGGCTTGATTTGCACCTCATCGCAATCTTCGCGGATTTCGGCCTGACCACGGTTGTTGCTGTCTGGGTTGCAGCGATGAAGGGCCCGGTGACGCTTTTGGCGCGGGGAGGTGACATTCTCCTCGCCAAGCGCCTGTCGCCGATGACCAGCGCCTTGATTGCGGGCTTACTGATCCCCGTCAGCCTGGCTTTGGCCCTGTTGTTCGGCCAAGGGCTCCATGCTGCGCTTGCCTTCATCATCGCCTTCAGTTTCGGCACGGGATTGATGACGGTGGCACGGGCAACGCTGGCGCTCGTGCTGCTGGGCTCGCAGGGCTATGCCGTCACCATCGGGCGTCTCACGCTGCCGACACAGATGACCTTTGCTTTCTCGCCCATGCTGTTCAGCCTGATGATCGAGCGCATCGGCACCCGGGGCGTGCTTGGCGTGGCGCTGGTTGCGTCCCTGATCAGCCTGGTGGCGCTGATCCTGCTGGCGCGGCTGGCGGCCTTGACGGCGGATCGTCATGGACGGGCTTGACCCGTCCGCGCCCGTCTTTTTGTCGCCTGTTGACGTGGATGGCCGCGTCAAGCGCGGCCATGACGCATGTCCGTCAAAAACCATCATGCACTCGGCGATCCGGTTAACGGCGGGTTGCACGAAAGCGCGGATTTTCCGCTGCGCGGTAAGCGATGGATTGAGCACGCCAGACGCTTTCCCTTGGGTCAGCCCGAATTCCGTACAATTTGAATCAATCGGGCAAGGCCACCCTTACGCATGGGAAGGCAAAGACGACGGACAACTTCAAACAGGGTGCCATCGTGTCTTCCGTGCAAAACCAGAATCTGATCGTGAACGGTTCTTTCGAGCTGTTCGATGAGGCTACCGCTGCCGCCAAGGGCGATTGGTGGGGCGTGCGTTCCATGCCGGGCTGGGTGCTGGAAGGCACGCAGAAGGACGGCTCGAACTGGTATGAGATCGTCAAGAGCGGCCATCGCGGCATTGTCACGGAGTATGGCAGCCGCTGGCTCGACATGGATGCATCCTCCGGCAACATCGCGATCCGCCAGACGGTCGCGGGCGTCGAGGCCAACAAGCAGTACACACTGTTCGTGACGGTGGCCTCCAGCGGCAAGGGCGACGGCGTCGACGTGTTCTGGGCGGGCAAGAAGATCGCCAATATCGTGCCCGACAGCCTGACGATGCAGACCTACTCCTTCATGGTGATCGGTTCCGAAATGCCAGAAGCCAACACCATCCGCCTGGTCGGCACGGGTGCGGCGAACGGCATTGGCGTCTCGCTGGATGATGTGTCGCTGGTTCGCAACCCTGATCCGGTCGAGGTCAATCCCGATGTGCCCTTCGTGATCAATGCAATCAACGAAGGCACGGTGAATGCTGAAACCTACAAGTATGGTGCCGATTCGGGGCGCGAGTTCTTCGTCAACTTTGACCACGGCATCGACAAGATCGTCGTCCTCTCGGATCTGGCCAAGTCCTGGGCGGAACTGCAGACGAAAGCTGCGATCTACCAGTCGGGAGGCTCGACGGTCGTTGAGTTCCATGACGGCAGGAACGTGATGGTCTTCACCCAGACCGATGTGTCCAAGCTTGGCCCTTCGAGTTTTGTTTTCGAAGGCGCCCCCTCTGTTGCTACCAAGACCGTTGGCGGGAACCTGATCAAGAACGGTTCGTTCGAAAACGTGGCTTCGGCGACATCCGTGTCCAACAGCTGGGGCGTCAGCTCGCTGGCAATCGAAGGCTGGACGCTGGCTGGAACGCCCAAGCAGGGCAGCAACGCGTTCGAGATCCACACCAGCGGTCTTCGCAGCGTTGCGGCTGCCGATGGCAAATACTGGCTCGACATGGACGCTTCCAACGGCAACATCTCGATGTCGCAGCAGGTGTCAGGCGTCGAGGAGGGTCGGTTCTACACCCTCAGCTTCAACGCAGCGTCGTCGAAATCCGGCAACAGCATGGACGTCTTCTGGGACGGCCAGAAGATCGGCAG
>JANNFV010000519.1:0-5097 GCA_031380285.1 Hyphomicrobiales bacterium
CCGAGACAAAGCGCGTCTCGGCCCGGGGCATCGAGGTTGGCCATATCTTCTATTTCGGCACCAAATATTCCGACAGCATGAACGCCAAGGTGATGGGCGCGGACGGGATCGAGCGTCCCGTGCACATGGGCTCCTACGGCATCGGCCCGTCCCGCGTCGTGGCGTCTGTCATCGAGGCCAGTCACGACGAGGCCGGCATCATCTGGCCGGAGGCGATTGCGCCCTTCCATGTGGCGCTGCTCAACCTGCGCGTGGGTGACGCCGCTGTCGATGCCGCCTGCGGCCAGCTCTACACCGCGCTCGAGCATGCCGGGTTCGAGGTTCTCTACGACGACCGCGACGAGCGGCCCGGTGCCAAGTTCGCGACCGCCGATCTGATCGGCTTGCCCTATCAGGTGATCGTCGGCCCCAAGAGCCTGGCCGAAGGCAAGGTCGAGTTGAAATGGCGCAAGTCAGGGCTGCGGGAAGTGGTGGCGCTGAACGATGTCATTCCAAGGTTGCGGGCGTGAGAAGCGCAGTCCTTGCCGTTCCTTCTCCCCTTGCAGGAGAAGGTGGCCGTTGCGTTAGCAAAGGTCGGATGAGGGGTATTGCGAAGCAAGCCTTGCGGCATCGCAATTTGCACGATTGTTCCAGGGTTCGCTCCGCGAGACCCCTCATCCGACCTTCGCAAGGGCGAAGGCCACCTTCTCCTGCAAGGGGAGAAGGGATCGGCAGCACATGACTGACCTCAGCCCCTCCACCACCCCATCCCCACCCAAGCCCTTCGCGGGCTTCGAAAGGATGCTCGCCTTCCGCTACCTGCGGCCACGCCGCAAGGAAGGCTTCATCTCCGTCATCGCCGGGTTTTCCTTCGCGGGGATCCTGCTGGGTGTCGCCGCGCTGATCATTGTGATGTCGGTGATGAACGGCTTCCGCAAGGAACTGATCTCGAAGATTCTCGGCATCAGCGGCCATGTCTTCATCCAGGCCATGGACCAGCCGCTGACCGATTTCGAGGAGCTGTCCAAGCGTTTCGAGCAGATCAAGGGCGTGAAGCAGGCGATTCCCGTCATCAACGGGCAGGTGTTGGCATCCTCGCCCTTTGCCTCGACCGGTGCCTTGGTGCGTGGCGTGCGCGAGGCGGACATCAAGCGCCTCGACACCATCGCCAAGAACATCCGTGCCGGATCGCTCGACAATTTCGACAGTGGCGAAGGCATCGCCATTGGTCAGCGGCTGGCGGATCAGCTCGGCATCAGGGCGGGTGACAAGCTGACGCTGCTCTCGCCCAACGGGCCAGCCAGCCCCTTCGGCCAGACGCCACGGCGCAAGGTTTACACCATTGCCGCAGTGTTCCTGATCGGCATGTCCGAATTCGACAGCGCCTTCGTCTATATGCCTTTGAAGGAAGCGCAGATCTATTTTGACCGTGACGACGATGTCAGCACCATCGAATTGACGGTCGAGAACCCGGAAGAGGCCGAGCGCATCTCGCAGATCGCCATCGATGTCGCGGGACGCCCGATCATCACCAGCGACTGGAAAATCCGCAACCAGACCTTCGTGGGTGCGCTTGAGGTAGAGCGGAACGTGATGTTCATCATCCTGACGTTGATCGTCATGGTGGCGGCGCTCAACATCATTTCCGGTTTGATCATGCTGGTGAGGAGCAAATCGCGCGACATCGCCATCCTGCGCACGATGGGTGCGACCCAAGGCTCCGTGCTGCGCGTCTTTCTGATGACGGGGGCCAGCATCGGCGTCGCGGGCTCCCTGGCGGTCCTCGCCATCGGAGTGCTGGTGGCGAAAAACATCGATACGCTGAAGAACTTCTTCTCCTGGTTGTCCGGTCGCGATCTCTTCCCGGCCACGCTCTACTTCCTCAGCAAATTGCCAGCTGTCATCGATTGGCGCGAGGTGATGACGGTGGTGGCCATGGCACTTGTGCTGTCGCTGCTCGCCAGTCTCTATCCCGCGTGGCAGGCGGCGAAACTCGATCCGGTCGAGGCACTGCGCTATGAGTGAAGCCGCCCTGCAACTCGTCGATGTCCAGCGCCATTATGGCGAGGGCGAAAAGCGGCTGGATATCCTCAACGGTGCCAGCCTGACGCTGCATGCAGGGCAGGCCGTGGCGCTGGTCGCGCCGTCCGGGGCGGGAAAGTCCACATTGCTGCATCTGGCTGGCCTGCTGGAGCGTCCGGATGGCGGCGAGGTCTTTGTCGGCGGTCAGCCGACGGCGTTTCTGGATGAAGCGGGGCGCACGGCGCTCAGGCGCTCCGAGATCGGCTTTGTCTATCAGTTCCACCATCTGCTGCCGGAATTCTCCGCGCTTGAGAACGTGGCGATGCCGCAACTGATCCTGGGGCAACCCAGGGAGATCGCCCACAGCCGTTCGAGTGAATTGCTGACCTTCCTTGGCCTTGGACAGCGCCTGGAGCATCGCCCGGCGGAATTGTCAGGCGGCGAGCAGCAGCGCGTCGCCATCGCGCGCGCCGTCGCCAATGCGCCCCGCCTGCTGATGGCGGATGAACCCACGGGCAATCTCGATCCACATACGGCGGATCATGTGTTCTCGACGCTGCTGTCGCTGGTGCGCGCCTCGGGCCTCGCCGCGCTGATCGCCACGCACAACCTCGAACTCGCGGGACGCATGGATCGGCGTGTGACGCTGAAAGAGGGGCGTGTCGTGGAGATGGAGTAGTTCTCTGTCATCCCCTTCCCGAGGGCCACTTGGCCCTCGGGAAGGGGATCCAGACAGCGCTGGGCGCCTGTCTCGACTGCTGGGCTGGTTCCCGTCCCCTCTGCCTTCATCCTGAGTTCTTCGAAGGATGCTCCGGCCGGGAATGACAACTCAGTCATCGACTGCTAAATCCCATTTAATGACGTCCCGCCGCCTCGATCATCTCGTCCTGCCCGCCCGCGATCTCGACGCGCAGGCCGCATTCTATGAGCGCCTGGGCTTTCGGGTGGGCAGCCGCAACATCCATCCCTGGGGCACGGAAAACCGCATCGTGCAGTTCGATGGCTGTTTTCTGGAACTGATCACCCTGGGCAACACCGCCATTCCTCCGGATCATGCGCCGCGCAGCTTCTCCTTCGGCGGACATGTGCGCGATTGGTTGAAAAACGAAGGCGACGGCATGTCGATGCTGGCCTGCGACAGCGCCAATGCCAAGGCGGATGCGCTCTGGCTCAACCAGGCGGGAGTTGCGGAGTATGATCCGTTTCACTTTGGCCGCAAGGGCAAGCGGGCGGATGGAACAGACATAGAAGTGGCTTTCACGCTGGCCTTTGCCACGCCTTCCGTGATGCCCGATCTCTGCTTTTTCCTGTGCCAGCAGCACAATCCAGAGAATTTCTGGAACCCGGCCTTTCAACAGCATGACAACTCCGCGCAGGGCGTCAGCCGTGTTGTCCTGATCAGGGACCGGCCGCAGGAAACGGCGGCGTTTCTCAAGACGTGGTTGGGCGGTGTTCCCCGCCTTTGGGCGAATGGCGTCACGATGGATACCCAGGATGGTGCCATTTCCGTCTGGACACCCAAGGCGGCGCAGGCGCTTCTTGGCGCTGATCCGGCTTTGTTCGACGGTCGGAGAGCCCGGTTTGGCGCCGTGGTCTTCGGGGTTGCCAGTCTCGCGGCAACCGAATTGGCACTGCGCAAGAACAATGTCCCGCACCGCCGGGAGAATGAGCGCATCGGTGTGCCATCCGGTGCCGCTTTCGGCGTGGTGCTGGCATTCGAGGAGCAATCCGCATGATGCGTGCCCTGATCATGCTGTTCATCGCCGGTGTGGCTGGCTTGATCGGCTATCTGGCGTTCACCGGGGAATGTCCGGGCGGCACGGTTGTTCGCTCAGAGGAGCAATGCCGCGAGACCCTCAGCCAGGGCCTGTGTCGCACCATCTTCAGCAGGGCGAATGCTGTGGCGCGCAACGCCGGGTCGGTCTACATGAACCCGACGGAATGCTCCATCGCCTTCGGCAATTGCCTGAACCACGCTACCATCGTG
The DNA here is from genome assembly GCA_031380285.1 of Hyphomicrobiales bacterium. Lineage (GTDB taxonomy): Bacteria > Pseudomonadota > Alphaproteobacteria > Rhizobiales > Beijerinckiaceae > JADCCX01. Next base: position 3,989 of record JANNFV010000519.1, read on the forward strand.
GGAGGATATGTTCCGGCTCCCGCGGGTTTCTGTGTCAAGACGAGCGGTGAGTCCCTATCGTCGATGGAGCCGATCTACCGCCGTGCGGCTGCCCGCTGAAATTCATGTTCTGGATGAATCAATGTCTCTAAACAGTTCAATAAATGTCGGAAATGTCACTTTTTCCAATACCGCGCCATTGGCTCTCATTGCCGGGCCGTGCCAGCTTGAAAGCCGCGACCATGCCTTTGATATGGCGGGAGCGCTGAAGGAGATGGCAACAACGCTCGGCATTGGCCTCATCTACAAGTCGTCCTACGACAAGGCCAACCGCACCAGCGGCAAGGGTGCGCGTGGGCTGGGCCTTGAGAAGGCCATGCCAGTCTTTGCCGATCTCAAGGCGAAGCTTGGCCTTTCGGTGCTGACCGACGTGCATGAAGCTGCGCATTGCGCCGAGGTCGCGCTATCAGTGGATATCCTGCAGATTCCAGCGTTTCTCTGTCGCCAGACCGATCTCCTGGTGGCAGCCGCGAAAACCGGGCGCGTCGTCAACGTCAAGAAAGGCCAGTTTCTCGCCCCCTGGGATATGAAGAACGTGGCCGCCAAGGTGGCGGAGGCGGGCAATCCCAACGTGATGCTGACCGAGCGCGGCGCCTCCTTCGGCTACAACACGCTGGTGTCGGACATGCGCGCCCTGCCGATCATGGCCGCCATGGGAACGCCGGTGATCTTCGACGCCACGCACTCCGTGCAGCAGCCGGGCGGGCAGGGCAGTTCCACCGGTGGCGACCGCTCCATGGTGCCGGTGCTGGCGCGTGCCGCCGTTGCGGTTGGCGTGGCTGGCGTGTTCATCGAGACGCATCAAGATCCCGACAATGCGCCTTCCGACGGCCCCAACATGGTGCGCCTCAAGGATATGCCGCAGCTCATTGCCCAACTCATGGCCTTCGACCGTCTGGCGAAGGCTGGCCCCGCGTGAATCCCAACACGCTGCTCCTGGTCCTCGGGTTCACGGGGCTGGCCGCCAACATCGCGATCCGGATTGTCGATCCCATCGTGCCGTTGCTGGCACGAGAATTTGACGTGGCTGTCACCACAGTCGCCTTGCTTGCCTCGGCCTATACGCTGCC
>JANNFV010000525.1:0-14456 GCA_031380285.1 Hyphomicrobiales bacterium
GAAGGAGAGGACATGCTCAAGCCTTGGGAGGCCAGTTGTGCGTTTCTGCCCCGGCATGGGCTGCCCAGGCAAATAGCCCGTCATAGATCACGGACGCATGGGCGATCATGGCGTGGTCATCCTCACCCGCGAGATGCGACAGACCAAGCGAGGCGGCAAGCAGTCCTGCCGCTTCCGGTGCCAGATCGAGGCATGCATTGTCCGCACCCCGCACGATGGCTGCAAGGCGCTGTAGCGGCGTGTATCCGTCCAGCCCGGCAATCTTCAGCAGCGTGTCGAAACTGCAATCGTCACCGACATGGGTGACCACCACGCCGGGAATGTCGTAGGCAATGCCAGCAGTGCGGGCCGCCACGGCCTCGACCTGATCCGGTTCGACAAACAGGAAGCGCGCAGCCGGATCGATGAATCGCCGGATCAGCCAGGGGCAAGCGGCCCGGTCGATCTTCGGCAAACGCCGCGTGACCCAGAAAGCCGCTTCCTTCCAGCCCACGGTTTGCAAAGCATGCCGATCCAGCAGCGGAAGGCCTGCATCGCGCCAGCCTGCGAATCCTCCTGCGAGCGAGGAGGCCTGCCAGCCCTCGGCCCGCATCCGGCCCGCAATGGCTTGCGAGACCTTGAGTCCGCGCTGGCACGCAATCACGACGGGGCGTCGGCGATCCAGCATCGGCACCCAGGTGTCGCAGGCGTCTTCCTCCCGGTGGATCGAGCCGGGAATATCGCGGGGATCAGCGGCGAAATCATCGGCCAGCCGCACATCGATCACCTGCGGCCAGGCTGGCCCACCCAGGTGATGCAGGAGCTGCTCAACCCGCGTGACGAAGGAATGGGATACCATGGACAGCGCCCTCTCTCGAATCCGCGAAAGGCGGATCGATCTTGCGTCTTGGGCGTATGCCTGAGGGGCGACGCAGCAAGAGCCCCTTGGCGTTGAGGATAAGCATGGGCCTGACATCTATGCAACCCGAGACAGGCCGATAGGAGGCGAAATGACCTGGAAAGCCCTCGCATTTTCACTCTCAAGATATTGGGAAAAAGACTGTTTTTTGGATCACTGTCTAGGTGTTCATACGCAGGGGTATAGCACACAGAGAATGCGTATATTGAGATTTGAACCAATATTTCCAAATCGTACGGCCCTGTGGCCAAACGCAGTTTGGAAGAAAGCGCAACGGATGTCGCTGAATGAAACCGGAAATGGACGGGCCGAGCGCGGGAAGGTGACCCTCCAGGTCATCGCCCAACGCCACGATGTCTCGACCGCGACCGTATCCCTTGCGCTGCGTGACAGCGCTGTCGTTGCCGACCTGACGAAACGCAAGGTGCAACGTGTGGCCCGGGAGATGGGCTACATCTACAACCGCTCGGCTGCGAGCCTCAGGACATCGCGCACCAACATCCTCGCCGTCGCCTTCCATGACGTGTCGAACCCCTATTTCGCAGAGATGCTGTCGGCGATTGACGAGACCGTTCGCTCCAGTGGCCGGACCATCCTGCTGGGCACCTGCAACGAGAGCATTCCCCGGCAGGAAAACGTGCTGTCGTCGCTGCGCGAATACAGGCCGGACGGTATCATCGTCTGCCCTGTCGGCGGGTCCACCGAGGACAGCCTGCGCAATATCGCCGAAAGCGGCATGCCGATCGTGCAGGTCGCTCGCGAGATCGAAGGGCTGCATGCCGATTTTGTCGGCACGGATGATCGCTACGCCACGGAACTGGCGGTCGAGCACCTGATCAAGCTCGGACACCGCGACATCGCCTATGTCGGCGGCAATGACGGCACGTCGAATGGCCGTCAGCGCCATGCCGGATTTGTCGAATCGCTCGTTCAGCATGGCTTGACCGTCGATCCGGCCATGATCATCTCCGGCGAAGGCAAGCGCCTGACCGGCCTGGAGAGCGTTCCCCGTCTGCTGGCCCTGCCCGCGCCTCCCACTGCCGTGATCTGCTTCAATGACAGCGTGGCCTTTGGCGTCATGCATGGCTTGCAGAAGGTCGGATTGACGCCCGGGCGGGACATGTCGGTCATCGGCTGCGATGACGTCAGCGATGCCGCACTTTGGGTGCCGCCACTCACGACCATTCACAACCAGCATATCGAGATGGGCCGGTTGGCGGCAGAGATGATGATGCGGCGGATCCAGGATCCCGGCCAGTCACCACGCCGGATCATGCTCGAGCCTCGGCTTGTCATTCGCGATACCACGGCACCGCCGCTTCTCCGAAACTGACAGTCCCCGATGTTTCACATGAAAAAGCCCGGTCGGTCGACCGGGCTTTTTCAATGTCGATCTCAGGCTCCTTACAGCATGCCAAGCATGGCTTCCGCACCGGATACTGCGGCTTGCCCCGGTGTTTCCTCGATCGAGAGCGCTGTGACAACGCCGTCCTTGACGATCATCGAATAGCGCTGCGAACGCATACCCAGGCCTCGGGCATTCAGATCCAGATCAAGGCCTATGGCCTTGGCGAAGGCGGCGCTGCCGTCGGCCAGGAAATCCACCTTGCCGGTGGCACCGCTGGCTTCGGCCCAGGCCTTCATCACGAAAACGTCGTTGACGCCGGTCACGGCAATTGCATCCACACCCTTGGCCTTGATGGCCGCACCATGCTGCACATAGCCCGGCAGATGGTTGGCATGGCAGGTCGGCGTGAAGGCACCGGGCACCGCGAACAGCACGACCGTGCGTCCCGCGAAATACTCCTGTGTGGTCACGGGCTTGGGACCATCCGCCGATGGCGAGGTGAACGTGGCTTCGGGCAGGCGATCACCAACCTTGATGGACATGGGAGCACTCCTTTGAGACAGGGCAAAGACCGTTGCAGAGGCCCAAGCCTCTAAGGCGTGATCAGCGCCATGTCGAGCCTCGTGCGGACCTCGATGGCGTGGGCGCCTGCCGCCAGTGTCAGCGTCAGGTCTGCACCCGCGCAATCGGGCGAGCGGTCACGCTCCACCACCAGCACCGTGAACGTGCCCGCGGCTCCATTGGTGCCGGGTGTGAAGCCCTTGGTTTCGAGAAACCAGGGGGACTGGCCTTCCACGAAGAGTTCCGGGGTCGTGCCTTCGGATGCACGGACATCGACAAGGAAATGCTCGGGCTCTGTCCCTCTCCGGAGGGCAACGACCTGCAGCGGGCCGCTCTCGCCGGGTTTGACAGGGGTTGGAACGCTCGCCATGGCCTCGCGCAGGGAGGCCTCGAACGGGCTGCGTCCATCACCGCCCAGCACGAGCGCGGCCTTGCCATGGGCGGGCACGCACATCTTCTCGCAGACCGCATAATCCGCCTCCAGGCGGAGTATCACCTCGGCATCGGGATTCTTGGCGATGACGGTGATGGGCAACAGCAGATCGCTGCCTGTGTAGCCAAAGGACACGCCGCCCGCGCCGTCAGCGAAACGGCTGGGCCTGGGGAAATGCACTGCAACGGATTTCAGATTCTGCGATGTCTCGAAATTGAAGACGGGCGGTACACCGCTGTCGCCGGGGTGACGCCAATAGGTCTTGAAGCCGGGCTTCATGCGCAGGGCAATGCCGGCGCGGAATTCACCTGGCCTGATCGCATTGGCCCGCACCAGGCGAAGGGCTGAATGAGAGGCTTCTGACCAGTCCGATGCAAAGGATGGCCCGGCAAAGGCCGCAAGGCCGCCAGAAGCGCTTGCCAGACCTGCTGCGCCCAAGCATTGCAGCGCCAGCCGACGGGTCAGGAAAGTGTCAGGTGCGTCACTCATTGGGGTGGCATGCCATGAGTCCGTATCCTTCGCTACCCAAGTTTCCGTGAAGCTTGCGTGAGCAAACAGAGGGCATGGAGGCGAGGGTGCATGTCATCTCAGGGCAATTCAGTTCTATCGTCATGCCAGGCCTTGAGCCGGGCATCCACGTTTGGCAATGCCGAAAGGAAACGTGGGTGGACGGGGCAAGCCCGGCCAAGACGACCAAATGAATGCGGAATTGAGTTGCCCTCCATGTCATCAACGATATGCGTACATGTCCAAGCTTTCCAATTGTTGAAAGCGATAATAGCATGTGCGTCATGGACCTGCAGAAACTCAGCAGCGATGGACGCAAAGGCCTGCTTGGCGGGCAGATGCTGATTGCCATGCCCGGCATGCGTGACGAACGCTTTCGCCGCAGCGTGATCTATATCTGCGGGCATTCCGATCAGGGGGCCATGGGCATCGTCATCAACAACCGCAAACCCAGCATGACCTTTCGCGATCTTCTGGTGCAACTCGATCTGATCGAGGCGGATCAGGCGATTCGCCTGCCGCGGCGGCTGTCCCACGCCCATGTCCTGAAAGGCGGACCGGTGGAGACCAGCCGGGGGTTCGTGCTGCATTCCCCGGATTTCACGATCAGCAATGTCACCCAGACCATCGACGATGGCATCTGCATGACGGCGACGCTCGATATCCTGCGCGCCATCGCCCGGGATGAAGGGCCGCGCTCCGCCATCCTGGCGCTTGGCTATGCAGGATGGGGTGCGGGCCAGCTCGAGCGTGAAATCGCCTCCAATGGCTGGCTGCATTGCGGCGGCGATCCTGACCTGCTGTTCAGTGATGATCTCGACAGCAAGTACGACCGGGCGCTGAAGAAGATCGGCATCGATCCGATCATGCTCTCCAGCGATGTGGGCCGGGCGTAGCTTTCTACCGGAACCGGTATTCCGTGAGCTGGCTGTAGACCTCTCCCGGCCACAATTCGGCACTGGTGAAATGCGGTCGGTTCGGGCTGTCGGGAAAGACCTGCGGCTCCAGGCAGAAGCCACCGAAAGCACCGTATGATACACCGCCAAGGCCCTTGGGCTTCACGTTGATCTTGGCCCCATCGTAGAACTGCACGGCGGGCTGATCGGTCCAGCATTCGAGGCTGAGGCCATTGGCCTGGCTCTCGACGCGAGCACAGCGGCCGAAGCCTGAGGCCATACGCACGAAGTTCGCGTCGAAGCGCACGCGCCCGCCTTTGGCGGTTTGGCCCATCGGCTTTGCCCGGCGGAAATCGAACGGCGTGCGCGAGACGGCCACGATCTCTCCTGTCGGGATCAGATCCTTGTCCGTCGGCGTGCGAAACGCCGCATCCAGCGTCAACAGGTGATCCTGGATATCCGCCGCGCCATCGAGATTGAAATAGGAATGGTGCGCGAGATTGACGATGGTCGGCTTGTCGGTCGTCGCCGAGAGTTCCACGCGCAAGGTTGCAGGCTCCGCCAATGTATAGGTGCAGGTCGCTGTCAATGTGCCGGGATAGCCATCATCGCCATCGGGCGAGACAAGGCCGAGGGTGACGCTGTCGGGCGTGGTCTTCAGGATCGTCCACAAGCGCTTGCCAAAGCCATTGTTGCCGCCGTGGAGGTGGTGCTTGGGCGTGCCGCCGGGGCCGGGGGGATCGTTCTGGTTCAGCGTGACCTGCACCTTGCGCCTGTCCAGCTTGAATTGGCCCCGGTTGATGCGGTTGGCGAAGCGCCCGGCCAGCGCGCCGAAATGCGGAGAGTGCTGCGGATAAGGTTCGAAGCTTTCGAAGCCCAGCACCACACGCTGGAGTTTGCCCTTGTGCGGCACCTGAAGGTCACGGACGACCGCACCCCAGGTCATGACTTTCGCCATTGCGCCGCTGGCATTCTTCAGCGCGATTTCCTGGACGGGCTGGCTTTCGAAGGTTCCGATGGTGGTGATCGTCGTCATGGTATCCTCAAGCCCTTACCCGGAGCGTGTCGAAGGGCGGGGGCGGTGGTTCCGGATATGGCTGATCATCCTTCGACAGGCTCAGGATGAGGCCGGTGTGGTTCAATTCAGGCGAGTGTCAGTTCAGGCGTTTGCCTGTTTCCGAATCAAAGACGTGAATGGCCGAGGGTGGCACGGAGAAGCCGACCTTGCCCGCACCCTGCGCCGCATGAGACGCCTGCACCTGCAGGATCACGGGCTGCCCGGCGAAGAGGCCATGCAGCAGGCGCGTCGCACCAAGCTCTTCCACGAAATCGATGTCGACCGTCAGGCTGCGGTCACGGGCATCAGCCACCACCACGTCTTCGGGGCGCAAGCCGATGGTGACCTTGGTGCCATCGACGAGGCCCGGCGGCAGATCAGGCGCGGCCATCGTCAGGTCGCCGACCACGACCTGCCCGCCGCGCATTTCGCCCGCCAGCATGTTCATGGGAGGAGAGCCGATGAAGCTCGCCACGAAGGTTGTCGCCGGTTTGCGATAGACATCGGTCGGCAGGCCGATCTGCTCGATGCGCCCGCCATTCATCACCACCAGCTGATCCGACAGCGTCATGGCCTCGACCTGATCATGCGTGACATAGATCGAGGTGACGCCCAACTCGCGCTGCAACCGCTTGATCTCGACGCGCATCTGCACGCGCAGCTTGGCGTCGAGGTTGGACAGCGGCTCGTCGAACAGGAACACCTGTGGCTTGCGCACGATGGCGCGGCCCATGGCGACGCGCTGGCGCTGGCCGCCCGAGAGCTGGCGCGGACGCCGCTCCAGGAACGGCTCGATGGCCAGGATGCGTGCCGCTTCCTGCACGCGCCGCTCGATCTCGTCCTTGGGTGTCTTCCGGTTCTTCAGCCCGTAGGCCATGTTGTCGTAAACGCTCATGTGGGGATAGAGCGCATAATTCTGGAACACCATGGCGATGTCGCGGTCGGCAGGCTCCACCTCGTTGACCACGCGCCCGCTGATCGAGCAGGTGCCACTCGAGATCGTTTCCAGTCCCGCCACCATGCGCAGCAGCGTGGACTTGCCACAGCCCGACGGGCCGACCAGCACGGTGAAGGAGCCGTCCGGGATGTCGATGGACACACCCTTCACGGCTTCCACGTTGCCGGCATAGACCTTGCGGATCTGGTCGATTTTAACGGTGGCCATCGTTACGGGATGCCTCGCGGTGTTGAAGGATGACGATGCACCCACGATCTGCTAAAGAGATTTCTATGGGAAAGCTTGAAACCATCGAGAAATTTGTCGCCGAACTTCCGGCGGAAGACTTGCGTGTCTTCCGGGAATGGTTTGACGAGTTCATGGCGAACAGGTTCGACGAGCAAATCGAGCGCGATGCTAATGCAGGCGCGTTGGATTTCCTGGTGAAGGAAGCGGTTGAAGATGAGAGAGCTGGCAGGACGCGGTCTCTTTGAAGCACAATGCGACCAGTCGTTTCTGGGCGGCTTATTCCGAACTTCCCTCCGATGTCCGCAAGCGTGCGGACAAGGCCTATAAGCTGTTGAAGCACGACCCCGATCATCCGTCGCTTCATTTCAAGAAGGCTGGCGATCTGTGGTCCGCCAGAATAGACATCAACCACCGCGCTCTGGCCTATCGCATGCGGGATGGGTTCACCTGGGTTTGGATTGGTTCGCATGCCGAATACGAAAGGCTGATCAAGAGAAGGGGCTGACACCATCACTTCTCCTGATCCACCAGACCACGCACGAAGAGCTTCTGCATCAGCACCACTACCGCGACAGGCGGCAGCATGGCGAGCACGGCCGTGGTCATGGCGATCTGCCATTCGGTCAGCGCATCGGCAGTCACGATCATCTTCTTGATGCCGATGACGATGGTCTGCATCGAATCCTTCGTGGTGATCAGGAGCGGCCAGAGATACTGGTTCCAGCCATAGATGAACTGGATGACGAACAACGCCGCCATCGTGGTCAGCGACAGCGGCAGCACCGTGTCCTTGAAGAAGCGGAAAGGCCCGGCACCATCGATCTTGGAGGCTTCCAGCAGTTCGTCCGGGATCGTCATGAAGAACTGGCGAAACAGCAGCGTGCCGGTGGCCGAGGCGATGAGAGGCACGGCGAGGCCCTGGTAGGTGTCGAGGAAGCCGACATCCGACACCACCTTGAAGGTCGGGAAGATGCGCACCTCGACGGGCAGCATCAGCGTCAGGAAGATCAGCCAGAACGCCGCCATGCGGAACGGAAAGCGGTAATACACCACCGCGTAGGCCGACAGGATCGAGATGAAGATCTTTCCGAACGCGATGGCCAGCGCCATCACCAGCGAATTGAACATCATGTTGAGCACCGGCTCGCGCGTCGTGCCCGACGTGCCGATGAACAGCGTGCGGTAGTAGTTCTCGAAGAAGTAGGGGCCGGGATAGAGCGGCATCTGCCCGTTGATGATGGTCGACGCATCCCAGGTGGAGGCCACGAAGGTCAGGTAGACCGGGAACGCCACGATGAACACGCCGATGGTGAGGATGATGTAGGCGAGCCTGTCGCCGAAGGTGCGATCCTCGACCATCAGTAGGTCACTTTCCGTTCGACATAGCGGAACTGGATCGCCGTTAGCGCGATCACCATGATCAGCAGGATGACGGATTGCGCGGCGGCACCGCCGAGATCCGAGCCGCCCTTGCCGTCGGAATAGACCTTGTAGACCAGTGTCTCTGTCGCCTTGGAGGGGCCACCGCCGGTGACCGTGTCGATGATGCCGAAGGTGTCGAAGAAGACATAGACGATGTTGACGACCAGCAGGAAGAAGGTGGTGGGCGACAGCAGTGGGAACGTGATGGTCCAGAAGCGCCGCCAGGGCCGCGCACCGTCAATGGTTGCAGCCTCGATGACGCTCTTCGGAATGGCTTGCAGGCCCGCCAGGAAGAACAGGAAATTGTAGCTGATCTGCTTCCAAACCGCGGCCATGATGACGAGCGTCATGGCCTGGTTGCCATTGAGCAGCGGGTTCCAGTCATAGCCGATGGACCTCAGGCCCTTGGCGACCATGCCGAGCGATGGATTGAACATGAACATCCACAGCACACCCGCGACGGCGGGAGCCACGGCATAAGGCCAGATCAGCAGCGTGGTATAAATCTGCGCGCCCTTGATCTGGCGGTCCGCCATGGTGGCGAAGAGCAGGGCGATGGAGAGCGAGAAAAACGCCACGATGCCGGAAAAGAACAGCGTATTCAGGAAAGCCTTGTAATAGTCCGGCTTGCTGAAGAGCTCGCGGTAATTCTCGAACCAGACGAAGTTCGACGACATGCCGAACGCGTCTTCCAGCAGGAAGCTTTGCCAGACAGCCTGGCTTGCGGGCCAGTAGAAGAACACGACCGTGATCAGGAGCTGCGGCGTTAGCAGCAGCGCCGGGATCAGGAAGCCTTTGAAATGCGCCGTCTTGTTCATGTCGGTCGGCAGTCGGCAGTGGGCAATCGGCAATCGGCAGATGAAGCAAGCTGACGCAGGAGACCGCGCATCGGCTGCCGACCGCCCATTGCCGACTGCCTGCTTCTCACCGCGTGACTGTCCGCTCGAACTGGCGCAGCATGGCGTTGCCACGCTCCACGGCGGCATCAAGCGCTGCCTTGGGCGCCTTCTGTCCATTGAGCGCCGCCTCGTACTCCTCGGACCAGATGTCGCGGATCTGGACCAGGCTGCCGAAGCGCAGGCCACGGGAATTTTCCGTGGGTGGCTTGTTGTTGAGCTGCAACAGCGGCGTCTCGAGATGCGGGTTCTGCTTGTAGAAGTCGGTGGCCTTCACCTTGGCATAGGCGGCCTTGGTGATGGGCAGATAGCCTGACACCGTGTGCAGCGTCACCTGGCGATCCACATCCGAGAGGAAGGTGAAGAACTTGGCGACACCCTTGTATTCCGCGGCATTCTTGCCGCCCATGACCCACAGCGAGGCACCGCCGATGATCGAGTTCTGCGGCGCTCCCGCCACATCGGGATAATACGGCATCGGCGCATTGGCCCAATCGAACTTGGCGTTCGCCTTGACGTTGCCGAAGAAGGCCGAGGAGGTCAGGAACAGTGGGCATTCACCCGATGTGAAGCGTCCCTCGCCAGTGTTGGTGCGACCGGAATACGAGAAGACGCCTTCCTTCTGCAGGTTGACGAGATTGGTGAGGTGGCGTTCGAACAGCGGGGTATTGATCTGGAAGGACGTATCGAAGCCTTCCATGCCATTGGCCTTGGTGCCCAGCGCCGTGTTGTGCCAGGCGCCAAGCTGCTCGATGTTGAGCCAGGTGATCCAGGCCGTCGAGAAGCCACACTTGTCCCAGCCAGCACCCTTCAGCTTGCGGGCCGCGTCGAAGACTTCCGGCCAGGTCTTGGGCGGGGCGTCCATGCCGATCTTCTTCAGCGCGTCGCGGTTGTACCACAGCACGGCGGAGGAGGAGTTGAACGGGAAGGAGAGCATCTCGCCCTTCACCGTGGAATAATAGCCCGCAATGGCAGGGAGATAAGAGCCGGGATCGAAAGCTTCACCCGCATCCTTCATCATCTCCTGCACGGGCTTCACCGCGCCCTTCGCGCCCATCATGGTGGCTGTGCCCACCTCGAAGACCTGCATGATGTGGGGTGCGCTGCCCGCCCGGAACGCCGCGATGCCAGCGTTCAGCGTGTCGGCATAGCTGCCCTTGTAGGCCGGAACGACCTTGTAGTCCTTCTGGCTGGCGTTGAAATCCTCCGACAGCTTGACGATGACGTCGTTGTTGGCGCCGGTCATGGCATGCCACCACTGAATTTCGGTCTGGGCCAGCGCGGACGGGATATGGGCGGCGAAAGCGCTGACGGACACGGCCAACGCGAGTGATAGCTTCTTCAGCATGATGATCTTCCTCCGGATCGTCCGGCTCGGGATGTGTCGGGCTTAACAGGGGAATCCCCCATCCTACCTCTGTGACAGGCCGATGACGACTGCGTTTGAACTGAGCATGTCATCCGGCCCGCTGCAATGGTGTTCTTCGTGGACGGCGATTGCCCGGCGGAGAAATCTACCGTGCGGCCTGGACCGTGAGAGGGGCGTTGAGCGCAGCTTCCGGCAGGCGCTTGGGCATCCGCGCAGGGCTGACGGGGTAGGTCAGGGGATTGGCGTCGGAGGGGCCCTTGGTCGCCACCTTGCTGGACTTCGGTGCCGATGCCTCTTCTCCCGGTGTCTTGTCTCCCGGTGTCTTGGGTTTCGCGGACGCGCCGCTCACTGATCCCGTGAAGAGCGGCTGGCCCTTCAAAGGTGCCTGCGCCATGGCTTCGGCCAGCTTGCCGCTGTTGCGGAGAATCTCGAAAATCGCGCGCTCCGCCTCGAAACGGCTTTCGATGGCACTGCGGCGCACCGTGAAGCTCGACATCTGCGAATCCAGCAATTCGAACACCGTGCGCCGCCCGGCTTTGAACTGCTCGAGATACAGCTCCTGCACCTTGGCCGCCGTTGCAACGCCTTCCTGGACCAACCGCCCTTTGCGGCGGGCGCTGTCCACGGCACGGTAGGCCTGGCGGATATCGGCGCTGGTCTGCTCGTCTTCGTTGCGCAACTGGTGCAGGTTGCCATCGCGCCGGTGGTTCAACTGCTCGATGGTGGCATTGGACAGGCCGCCATCCATGAACTTGTAGCGCATGGTGACCAGGGCACGGGCTTCGGTCTCGTTCTTGTGGCGGTTGAGTGCCGCGTAGTTCTTGGTGTCGCTGTCGGTCTCGAATTGAATTTTGGGCAGGGTCGAGGCGCGCTGGAAATCCACCTCGCGCTCGATGGAGCGTGCCGTGGCACCCATGGCGGCCAGGCGCGGGTTGTTGCGCTTCATCATGCCGATCGCGGCATCGGGTGTTGCAGGCAGGTGATGGGCCAGTGAGGGCGTGGGCTGCAACGCGCCGGGATTGATGCGCGTCAGGCGATGAAACTGCTCTTCGGCACCCGCAAGCTGCAGGCTGACATCGGAGCGGATGGCATGCATGTCGGTCAGCCGCGAGTTCACACGGTTGACATCCGCCGCCGTGCCGTTGCCTTCGCGCTGGTTGGCCTGCACGATGCCCGCCAGCTTGCGATGGGCGGCCACGGTTTCGTCCACAAGGCCGAGGAGTGCGCGGGTTTCCAGAACTTTCAGATAGGCCTGGGCCGTCTTCAGGACGATCTCGTCCACCTTGTCGAGAACCTTCAGCCGCTCCGCGTCCTTGATCAGTGTGGCACGCTCGACATCGGCGCGGGTCGCGCCAAAATCATAGATCAGCTGCTTCAGCGAAATCGAGGCATCGAGGCGGCTGTTGCCGTCCGGGTTGGCCCGCTCATAGACGCTGCGCCCCACCGCGTTGCCCCCCAGGCTGCCGCCGAGCGCCAGGCGTGTATCGCCTTGCGGATACAGTGCCGCCTGCGACATCGCGATGCCGGATTTGGCCTCCCGCACCCGGGCTTCCGCCGCCCGGATCTCGGGATGCGTGAGGGCCGCTTCAGTGACAGCCTGGTGCAGCGAGACCGAGCGCTTGTCGCGCGAGATCGGCGTGACAGCGGAGTCCGCCGGCTTGGCAGGAATGGATGCGGTGATATCGGAACCGTCACGCAGAAAAGGCGGCAGAACCAGAGGATTGCGGCTGGCCGTCATGATCGGCGAGGCCTTCAGCGCCTGTGGCTGCACCTGCAGGGCTGTCGGGGTTGCGGGTGGTGGCGTGGCAGGTGGTGGCGTGGCGGGCTGCGCTTCGCTGGTCATGGACCTGGCTGCCATTGTGCGTCCTGGCAGCACTGGCTTGCCGAAGCTTGCAGCACCACAGGCGAAGGCCGCTGAAGCCGCATCGCTGCCTGCCATGCACAACCCGGTGCCATTGCCCGAGGAAAGGCTCTTGCAGGCCGACAAGGCCAGCACTGCCGCCAGGATGACCATTGGGCGGGCAATATGGCCAGCCCTTGATCCAGCAATGGGGGGAACGCGAACGGACACGGATGCAACCTGCGATACTCAACAGATTGGACTATGCCTTGTTAACCTTAACGCAGCGTAAAATGCCCATGCCCCGGCCTGACCCGTTTCTGGTCAGATCACAGGTCTTTGGTCAGATCACAGGTCTTCGGTCAGATAACAGGTCTTCGGTCAGATCACAGGTCTTCGGTCAGATCACTTGCACCTTCGCCAACTCTGTCGTCATGGTGGCGTCCGTGAAGAAGGTCGTCGTGTTGGTGCCGCCATTGTAGCTGGTGAACTGCGATCCTGCGGCGGAGAACGAGTCGTTGCCATCGAAATCCAGCACCAGGGTGCCTGTACCGCTGCTGATGCCCAGGATCGAGCGAATATCGGCGGCGGTGGCATTGGTGAAATCGCCGACAACACCGGAGCCTGAGAAGTCGATTTTTTCGACACCGCTGACTTTTCCGAGAATATCGCTGAGTTCAAGGACTGGCCCAGCACCGGACATCGTCAGGATATCGCTGCCCGCACCACCGGTAATGCTGGTCAGGCCATTCTCCAAGGCTGCTGTCGCGACATATAAAGTGTCGTTATCCGCACCACCGTCCGCCTGTACTGTCGAACCGAGTGCAGACGCATCGATCACGTCGTCCCCTTGGCCGCCGGAGATTGTGTTGTTTCCGTCTCCACCAATCAGGCTGTCGTTGCCAATGCCTCCATCCAAGAGGTCATCGCCAAGACCGCCATCAAGACGATCATTGCCAGCCATTCCATAAATCTGGTCATTTCCGGCAAAGCCGAGGATGACGTTGGCTTCGGTCCCGCCTGTCAACGTGTCGGCGCCAAAGCTGCCACCAATATCGCTGACCGCGCTTGTAGCGATGGTCCCGTCTGCAAACTGGAAGAATTCGACGTTCATGACGGTGTCAGCGCCATCCGGGTTCCCGGATCGGGTGTCGGTCGTGCTGTAGACAGCGCCGCTATCCGTGATGGTGTAGTCGGCGCGATTGCCGGTGAAGATGGCGGTGTCGATATCTGCTCCGCCATCAATGGTATCGTTGCCCGCATCACCGATCAGGACATCGTCGCCGCCATTGCCGTAGATGCCGTCAGCTCCCCCACCACCATTGATCGTATCATTGCCATCGCCAGCCTGATTGAAGCCGGTGTCCCCGAAGAGAAGGTCAGCACCGCCAAGACCGGTGATTTGGTCGGCACCACTATAACCGTACACCACACTGCCAGATGCAACTCCTGTCAGGGTATCGGCAGCGTTGGTTCCAATCAGATGCTCGAAATTCGAAATGACGTCGCCCTGAGCATCGCCACCTGAGACTACGCCAGTCTGAAGGTTGACGTTCACACCCGCCACGCCGCTCGAATAGTCGAGAGTATCACTGTCGGCACCACCGTCCAGCGTGTCTGCGCCAGCTCCGCCGGTCAGGTGGTCGTCGTTGTTGCCGCCATCGATGCTGTCATTGCCAGCTCCGCCCGCCAGGGTGTCGTTTCCGGCGAGGCCGGTGATCGTATCTTCTTCACTTGTACCAGCAAAGGTATCGGCGCCGCCTGTCCCCGTGAAAGACCCCGATACGTTCGTCACGTTGATGGTGAACACCTTGTCGAAGGTGAGGCCGCCCTGGTCCGTGGTGCGCACCGTGACGGTGTGAGAGGTCGCGGCCTCGAAGTCGAGCAAACTGCCATTTGCCACGGTGATCTGCCCACCGGCAGAGATGGCGAAGCGTCCGCCCGCGTCCTGGCCTGAGACGAAGGCATAGGTGAAGGTCGCGCCCGCATCGGGATCGACGCCGGTGACCGAGCCGATCACCGTGCCGTTGCTGGCATTCTCGG
>JANNFV010000531.1:0-5420 GCA_031380285.1 Hyphomicrobiales bacterium
ATGCCGACCGGATGAGGGGTATGGCGAAGCGAGCCTGTGATTGTTTTCGCAAATTGAAACCTCGCAAGACTTCCTTCGGAATACCCCTCATCCGACCCGCTTCGCGGCCCACCTTCTCCCACAGGGGGAGAAGGAACCAAAAAGAACCCCATGCCCCTGTTCATCCTTCAGCGCATTCTGTCCACGCTCCCCGTCATGGGGCTGGTGGCGCTGATCGTGTTTCTGATGCTGCGCATTTCGGGAGACCCCGCCGCGATCCTGGCGGGTGACACGGCCTCACTCGACCAGATCGAGAAGGTGCGCCAGAGCCTGGGTTTGGACAGGCCTGTCGTGGTGCAATTCCTGGAGTGGTTCTGGCAGCTTCTGCGGCTTGACCTCGGCACGTCGCTGTTCACGGGCTTGCCGGTTTCCACGCTGATCGGCCAGCGCCTGGAGCCGACGATGATGCTGGCGACATCCACCATCCTGTTCTCCATCGCCGTCGCGGTGCCACTGGGCGTGCTGGCGGCCTGGAAAGCGGGCACCTGGGTGGACAGGTCCGTGATGCTGTTCGCCGTGATCGGCTTCTCCGTCCCCGTTTTCGTGATGGGCTATTTCCTGATCTTCGGGCTGTCCATCACCATGCGCTGGTTTCCGGTGCAGGGCTATGTCAGCCCCTTCGTGGATTTCAGCCGCTTCGTGAACACCATCACCCTGCCGACCATCACGCTGTCCTGCATCTATGTCGCGCTGATCGCCCGCATCACCCGCGCCAGCGTGCTGGAAGTGCTGAACGAGGATTACATCCGCACGGCGCGCGCCAAGGGGCAGATCGAGCGCACGGTGCTGTTCAAGCACGCGCTGAAGAACGCCGCAGTCCCCATCATCACGGTCATTGGCCTCGGCATTGCCCTGCTGATCGGTGGCGTGGTGGTGACGGAAAGCGTCTTCAACATTCCCGGCCTCGGGCGTCTCGTGGTGGATGCCATCACCCGGCGGGATTACCCCATCATCCAGGGGCTGATCCTGTTCTTCGCCTTCGTCTACATCATGCTCAACCTGCTGATCGATATCGCCTACACGCTGGTTGATCCAAGGATTAGGTATTGATGCGACAAGCGACGCCAATCCCTCCAGAAAAACCTCATCCTGAGCCTGTCGATGGATTGAGGTTTTTCCTGCGCCCTGGGCCCTCGATCCTTCGACAGGCTCAGGATGACGTCCACCCATGAGCGCCGCCAACGCAACCCCATTCCAGGAATTCCGGCGCACTGCGGTCGCACGCTACCCGATGGCGGCGCTGGGCGCGGTGCTGCTGGCACTGATCATCGTTGCTGCCGTGTTCGCGCCTCTCATGGGCACCATCGATCCCACTTCGCTCTCGCCCTCCAACCGCCTCAAGCCGCCAACACAGCAGAACTGGCTCGGCACCGATCAGTTCGGACGCGATGTCTGGAGCAGGCTGGTCTATGGTGCGCGTGTCTCGCTCACCGTGGGCTCGCTCGTCGCGCTGTTTTCCGTCGGCCTCGGCCTCGTGATCGGCATGATCGCAGGCTACATTCGCTGGCTGGACGCGGTCGTCATGCGCTTCATGGATGGCTTGATGGCGATCCCCGGCATCCTGCTCGCGATAGCGCTTGTGTCGCTGTCGGGTGCCAGCATCACAACCGTCATCATCGCCATCACGATTCCGGAAATTCCCCGGGTGGTGCGTCTGGTCCGCGCCGTCGTGCTGTCCGTGCGCGAGGAACCTTACGTCGAATCCGCCATCTCCATCGGCACGCCCCTGGTGAAAATCCTCTACCGCCACGTGCTGCCCAACTGCATTCCGCCGCTCATCGTGCAGGCGACGTATATCTGTGCCTCGGCCATGCTGACCGAGGCCATCCTGTCGTTCCTGGGGGCGGGTACGCCGCCGATCATTCCCAGCTGGGGCAACATGATCGCGGAAGGGCGTATTTTCTTTCAGATCGCGCCGTGGAATATTCTCTGGCCTGGCATCGGATTGTCGCTCACAATCCTCGCGGTCAACGTGCTGGGTGATGGATTGCGCGACCGTCTTGACCCCAAGATCGCCAAGAGGATGTGAGACCTGCATGACCAAGCCCGTCCTCGCCATCGAAAACGTCACTGTTTCCCTGCCGACGGGAGCGGATCGCCAGAACGCGGTGAGCGGCCTGTCGCTGACCGTCAATCCCGGCGAGATCGTCTGCGTCGTGGGTGAATCCGGCTCAGGCAAATCCGTCACCGCCCAGGCCGTCATGGGCCTCCTGCCCAAGCGGCAACTGATGGTGACTGGCGGGCGCATCCTGTTGCAGGACGAGGACACGGTGGCGGCAAGCCCGGACCGGCTGCGGGCTTTGCGCGGCACCAAGATGTCGATGATCTTCCAGGAGCCGATGACGGCGCTCAATCCCGTGATGAAGGTCGGCGACCAGATTGCCGAGGTGCTGGATATCCACACCTCGCTGTCCTCCAGCCAGCAGATGGACAAGGTGCGCGAGATCATGGAGGCGGTGCGCCTTCCGGATGTGAAGCAGCTCGTCAATTCCTACCCGCATCAGCTTTCCGGCGGGCAGCGCCAGCGCGTGATGATCGCGCAGGCGCTGATCCTCGATCCTGCCCTGCTGATTGCGGACGAGCCGACGACCGCTCTCGACGTCACCACGCAGGCGCAGATCCTCAAGCTAATCCGCGAGATGCAGGGCCGCAAGGGCACGGGCGTGCTGTTCATCACCCATGATTTTGGCGTCGTCGCGGATATCGCCGACCGTGTGGCGGTGATGCAGCACGGCAAGCTGGTGGAGACAGGCTCGGCCACCGAGGTGCTCACCAACCCGCAGGAACCCTATACCAAGATGCTCATCGCCTCCGTGCCAACGATGACGCCGCCCAAGCGCATCGCCAAGACGGGAGATGTCGCGCTCTCGACCACGGGGCTGATGAAAACCTTCGGGGCCAAGTCGTTCTTCCGCCCCAACGCCCGCGTGGTCAGCGCCGCGAACGACGTGAACATCACGGTGCGCCGGGGAGAGACTCTCGGCATCGTGGGGGAGTCCGGCTCCGGCAAATCGACGGTCGCCCGCTGCATCGCCCGCCTCATCGATCCGACCTCCGGCGAGATCAGGATCGGCACGCTCGATGTGGCCCGCATGCCCGAGCGCCTGCTGCGCCCGCATCGCAAGGAAATCCAGATCGTCTTCCAGGATCCCTACCGCTCGCTCAACCCGCGCCGCACGGTGGGTGCCTCGATCATCGAGGGGCCGGTCAATTATGGTCTGGGGCATGCCGATGCCATGGAGCGGGCGCGTGACCTGATGTCCCTCGTCGGCCTGTCGCCCGATGCCCTGGACCGCTATCCCCACCAGTTCTCCGGCGGGCAACGCCAGCGCATCGCCATCGCCCGTGCGCTGGCCATGGAACCCAAGGTGCTGATCGCGGATGAGGCAGTGTCGGCGCTGGATGTGTCGGTGCAGGCGCAGGTACTGAAGCTGCTCGATGACGTGCGCATCAAGTTCGATCTCGCGGTGCTGTTCATCACCCATGACCTGCGCGTGGCCGCCCAGATCTGTGACCGCATCGCCGTCATGCAAAAGGGCATCGTGGTGGAGCAGGGTGGCACCGCTGAAATTTTTGCCAACCCGCAGCATCCCTACACGAGGGCGCTGTTCGATGCCGCACCGGGCCGTGGATTTGCCTTTGCGGGACATTAGAGCATGACGTTTCTTGACGGAAACACGTCATGGCCGCGCTTGACGCGGCCATCCACGTTTATGGGACGCAGGAAGACGTGGATGGACGGGTCAAGCCCGTCCAAGACGACGTGCCACTGTTTCCGTCAAAAAACGTCATGCTTTAGCATGTCATTCCCGGCCGGAGTGAAGCGGAGGGGAAGGGAATCCAGTCCTTGATTCATCCAGATCGAATAACTGTCACTCTGGATCCCCTTCCCTCGCTTCGCTCGCCGGGGATGACAACCTTGGTGCCCGCCCATGCCACTCTCTCCTGACCTCACCGCCCGCATCCTCGCCTCCGTCGAGGCCGGTTTTGCGGAGCAGATCGCCTACAGCCAGGAGCTGATCCGCTTCCCCAGCCTGCGCGGCGACGAACATGCGATCCAGGATTTCGTCTTCCGCACCTGGAGGGAGCGCGGCTATGCCATGGAGCGCTTCGCCATGGACTGCGAGGCCATCGAGCGCCATCCCGGCGGCTCGAAGTTTTCGCCCCAGCATTCGCAAGCCCCCATCGTTGTCGGTATTCATCGCCCGCGCGAGGAGACGGGCCGGTCGCTGATCCTGCAGGCGCATGTCGATGTGGTGCCAACCGGTCCCACCGACATATGGACGCATCCACCGTTCGATCCCGTCATTCAAGGCGACTGGCTCTATGGGCGCGGCGGGGCGGACATGAAGGTGGGACATGCCGCCAATCTCTTCGCGCTCGACGCCTTGAAACGCATGGGCCTGCAGCCCGCAGCGACCGTCTATCTGCAATCCGTGGTCGAGGAGGAATCCACCGGCAACGGCGCGTTGATGACGCATCTCAGGGGCTATCGCGCTGATGCGGCGCTGATCCCCGAGCCTGAGGAGGAGATGCTGGTGCGTGCCAACGTCGGCGTGCTGTGGTTTCAGGTCGAGGTACGCGGACAGCCTGTGCATGTGCGCGAGATGGGCAGCGGGGCCAATGCCATCGACGCGATCTACCGCGTGATCGGCAATCTGCGCGAACTCGAGGAGCGCTGGAACGGGATGAAGGCGGGACGCCAGCATTTCGAAAAGGAGGCGCACCCCATCAACCTCAACATCGGCAAGATCGAGGGCGGTGACTGGGCCTCGTCCGTGCCCGCCTGGTGTCGCATCGATTGTCGCATCGCGATCTATCCCGGCATGTCGGCGGCGGATGCCGCCAAGGAGATCGAGGTGCAGGTCTCGGCCTTCGCACGGGGTGACCGCTACCTCGCCAACAACCCGCCACGTGTGACCTGGAACGGCTTCTTCGTGGAGGGCTATGAGCTGGAAACGGGTTCGGACGCGGAGGCTGTGCTGGGCCGCGCGCACCAATCCGCCGTGGGCAAGCCGCTCGAAAGCTTCATGACCGCAGGCTATCTCGATGCGCGGGTGCATGCGCTCTACGACAGGATTCCCACGCTCTGCTACGGCCCGAAATCCGAAAACATCCATGGCTTCGACGAACGGGTGAGCCTGGCGTCGGTGAAGCGCATCACCGGCACGATGGCGCTGTTCGTGGCGGAATGGTGTGGGGTGGAGGTTTTGGCCCGCTCCCCCAGCGAAAAGCCCGCCGCAGCAACCTGTTCAGATCATCATGTGAAGACGAGCTCAGCATAAAATTGCTTTTGATCAATGGCTACTAGCCCTCCCGCACCCCCTCCAGCAGCGGAAACCATCACGGTCCAGGGGCTGATGGCAATGGTTTCGTCGACC
>JANNFV010000535.1:0-3527 GCA_031380285.1 Hyphomicrobiales bacterium
GGAGCGGCAGGCGCTCCCTTTTCGCGCGCGGCACGCCAGAACGGCGTGAACACCTTGAATGGCGTTTCGGTCTTGGTCTTCACCTCCCAGGGCTCATGCAGGAGATGGCTGTTGAAGCTGCGGGCCTCGATGCCGTCAGCTTTCAACTGTTCCTTGATCGCCCCATCCTGCGCCCGCTCTGCCGCGCCGTAGCGACGGTTCCAGAACACGGCGGACACGCCCGCAACCTTGATGATGTCGGCAAGGATCGTGGCGCTAGGGCCCTTGAACAGCGCCAGCGAAGCCCCCCGGTCGCGCAATGCCTGGTCGAGCCGCTCGAGCGAACCATGCAGCCACCAGCGCACGGCGGCTCCGGGCTGTCGGATCGCGGTATTCTCCTGGTCGAGGATATAGACCGCAATCACCGGCCTGCCGCTGGCGACCGCCGCTGAGAGTGCCGGATTGTCGGCGAGCCGCAGGTCATCCCGGAACCAGACGATGCAAGGTCCTTTGGCGGAAACGGTATCGGTGGGCACGCCTTGCACTCCAGATCCCTGCAGCGGTCGAATCACGCACCGACCATCGGAACGCAAACAGCAGATTGGGTTGCTACGGCTGGCGACAAGGCGCAGATTGACCACAGGCGCAGAAAATCCGCACCTGCGACAATAAATCCCGATACGATTTCAAAGGGATGGCTCCTCGAGCAGGATTCGAACCTGCGACCAATCGATTAACAGTCGATTGCTCTACCGCTGAGCTATCGAGGAATGCTGAGGGCGTATAGCAGGCTTGGCGCGTGTTGCAAGCACCCGTGGGCGCATCGGCAGCGTCCCGCATCTGCAAAATCACGCCCGATTGGACACAACCACGGTTGCGTGCCGCCGCTGCCTGTGGCTATAGGGTCGCCGTGGCGGCGACGCCGCATCAGGTGGGTGGCCTCGTGGCGGAATGGTTACGCAGAGGACTGCAAATCCTTGCATCCCGGTTCGATTCCGGGCGAGGCCTCCAACTCCTGGTGCCGGATTTCACTGCAACAAGCCAATCCCGGGGGCCGTCCGATCCATGACTGACTTCGCCGCACTTCGCCGGAACATGGTCGATACGCAACTGCGCACCTATGATGTGAACAGCAAGCACCTGCTCGACGCGGTGGAAGCTGTCGGACGCGAGCATTACATTGCCGGTCACGACACCGCGCTGGCTTATGCCGACAAGGCGCTGACAATCCGGGCTGATGCAGAAACGCGGGCTTTGCTCCAGCCTATGGTGCTGGCGCGGATGATCCAGGCCGCCGAAATCACGCCCTCGCAGGTCGCACTCAGTATCGCCGGTGGCACGGGCTATGGTGCCGCCGTGATGGCCGCGATGGGCGCTTCGGTCACGCTTCTGGAATCAGGCGAGGCGATGGCCGCCCAGGCCCGCCGGTCGCTTCTGGCCGATGGTGTCAGCACTGTGGCCGTGGTCAGCGGTGACCTTTCGACGGGGCCGGGTGATGGCCGTTCGTTTGATGTGATCCTTCTGGAAGGCGGCATCGACACCGAACCGACGGCGCTCCTGGCGCGTCTGAACGATGGCGGACGTCTCGTTGCCGTGATGGGACGCGGGCGGTCCGGACGGGTCGTGGTGTTCCAGCGATCCGGTGACGTCGTGGGCAAGCGGACCTCGTTCGACGCATCTGCGACACCGCTTTCCGCATTCCAGCCCGCACCAGCTTTCGCTTTTTGAGGTATTTTCCGGATGTGCGGGATTGCCCTGTCATATTTTTGCGGCACTCCGCCTGAATTTGCCTTCGGCTTTCGTAAAGTCGCTTGAGGCGATTAATGATTTGTTTACGAATGCAATGGGGCGGGCTATCCGCTGATCCCGGCGTAAGCTAGGGGCAGCGCGTGAATCCAAAGGTCAGGTAGAGTGCGAGTGCGGAGCTTGAAGTTCGGTCTGGTGGGCGTTGTCGTGGGTTGCATCGTGCATGCGGCACCCGCAACAGCGCAGGAATCGCTCGCCGGTGCCCTGGCGCGCGCTTACGGCAACACGCCTGAACTCAACGCCCAGCGGGCCAATGTGCGCGCCCTTGATGAACTGGTTCCTCAGGCACTTTCTGGCTATCGTCCCAGGGTTTCCGGCACCGCCGATGTGGGGCGCACGCACAACGAGACGATCACGCCAAGTTTTTCGAGCGGAACGGGCTTCCGGACGGGCCGCAAGTCGCACACCAACGACACGTTTTCGCCACGCGGCGTCGGCCTTCAGGTCGATCAGACGCTGTTCAGCGGTTTCCGGGTCGAGAATTCGACGCGGTCGGCTGAATCCCAGATCCTGGGTGCCCGCGAAACCTTGCGCAACACTGAGCAGAACGTTTTGCTGAATGCCGCCACGGCCTACATGAACGTGCTGCGCGACACGGCCTTGCTCAACCTCCAGCGCAACAACGTCGAGGTTCTGGAGGAGCAATTGCGCCAGACGCGCGACCGTTTCCGCGTGGGAGAAGTCACCCGCACGGATGTGGCACAGTCGGAATCCCGTTTGGCACTCGCCCGGTCGCAGGCAAGCGCGGCGGAGGGCAACCTGCGCTCCAGCATCGCAACCTATCGCCAGCGCGTCGGTGTCGAGCCCAAGAAGCTCGGTCCTGCCAAGCCGATCGAACATCTGATCCCCAAGTCGATCGATGTGGCGGTGCAGAACGCGCTCAGCAGCCACCCCGCGATCATTGCCTCGCTGCACGGTGTCGATTCCCAGCAATTGCAGGTCAAGGTCATCGAGGCCGAGTTGTATCCGACAGTGACGCTGTCCGGCACGCTGGCCAAGCGCTGGGAAAGCGCATCGAGCGACTCTGAATCCTACAGCGCAACGGTTCTCGCCCGCCTCACCGTGCCGATCTACGAAGGCGGCCAGGTCTATTCGCGCGTTCGCCAGGCCAAGGAAACATTGGGTGAGCGGCGCATCCAGGTCGACCAGCAGCGCGATGTGGTGCGCCAGGCCGTGGTTGCGTCCTGGAGCAGCCTGATCTCGGCCAAGGCGCAGATCATCGCGTCGCAGGCGCAGGTCGCGGCATCGGAGATTGCACTCTCAGGCGTGCGCGAGGAGGCCAAGGTCGGCCAGCGCACCACGCTTGACGTGCTGAACTCGCAGCAGGAACTTCTGGTGGCCCGATCCAATCTGGTGACCGCCCAGCGCGACCGGGTCGTGGCATCCTACAATGTCCTGGCTTCGGTCGGCCGCTTGTCCGCGCAGGCATTGTCGCTCCAGACAGCGACCTACAACCCCAAGATCCATTACGATCAGGTCCGCGACAAGTGGATCGGGACGACCACGCCGGACGGGCGCTGATCGAATCACGCTGGGGGTAACCCGGCGACAATCACCGCCGTGTGTTGCTGTGATCGAAGTGTCTGATCTATCCTA
The DNA here is from genome assembly GCA_031380285.1 of Hyphomicrobiales bacterium. Classification (GTDB taxonomy): domain Bacteria; phylum Pseudomonadota; class Alphaproteobacteria; order Rhizobiales; family Beijerinckiaceae; genus JADCCX01. The sequence goes on from JANNFV010000535.1 coordinate 3,382, forward strand.
CGGCGAGCAGCGTGTTCGATTCGTCGGACCCGTTCAGGTCTTGTGAAAGAGTAGCCATGTCAGCCGCGCAGCCAAAACCCACCGAGCCTTCCATGGAAGAGATTCTGGCGTCGATCCGCCGGATCATTTCGGATGACCAGGCGGTC
>JANNFV010000561.1:0-1539 GCA_031380285.1 Hyphomicrobiales bacterium
CTCGGCCAGCATCGCTTTCAGCTTGAGGCGGACTTTTCCCGGGTCGACCTGCACAGGCAGCGGGGCGCGCAGGTCCTCATCGCCGAACAGGCTGCCCTGTGCTGGCGTGTGGCCAAAGAGGTCGGGGCCTGTGCTGCCCATGGTGTAGATAGTGCCTCAATCCGAAATGAATAATTCGTTATGTATTGGACAACACGTCCGGCGAAAAGCCCCGCATGCCCCGCCATCCACATGCAACACACGCCGTCATTCCGGGACGATGCAGCTGCATCGTCCCGGAAGCCATCAAGTGATGATGACAACGCCTTTACGCTGATGGGTTCCAGGCTCGGCGTTGCCGCTCCGGACTGACGAGAGCTTTCACCCCTCCTCAGCCGCCACGGCGAAGGGCGAGGCCAGCAGCGGGGCGGTGCAGATGCGCTCCAGCAGGTCGGCCTGCGCCGGTTCCAGCGCCACGAGGCGGCCCAGCACATGCAGCAGGTTCATCAGGTCAGTGGTGTAGTCGTCGAGCCAGTGGTCGGGCTGGATCTTGTCGAGCGGCGAGGGCGGGCGGCGTTCACCGATGATCGGTCGAGTGCGGTCGCGGCGGCGATAGCTGAACCATTGCCGCAGCACATTCTTGCCGGACACCTCATAGTCCCAGACGCCTTGTGGCACGTTGTCGATGTGGCCCTTGCCAATGCGCAGGCGCTTTTTGGCGGGGTCATAGTCCATGGTGTCCGGCAGCGGCTCCGGCGCGCCGGGGATCATGCCATCCTTCGGGATGGTCGGCCCGGTGCCTTTCGCCATGCGGGGCGGGCCGGCGGGGCGGCGGTTTTCAGGTTTTTCTGCGCCCGCGTCGGCAAAGCGCTCGCCGTAGCAATGCAGCCAAACCACCTCACGCCCGATGGTGGCAGCCTCTTCGAACAGCGCAGCATCGATGGTCAGCGGCAGGCGCAGGCCGGGCCGCACAAGGTCGGCCTGAAAGCGCGCGGTGAAGGCCGGATGCGCCATCACCCCGGCGATATAGGCCATCACATCTTCCGGGCTGATGATGGAGCCAAAGCTGACGGACAGAAGCGCCAGCAGCTCGGGTTTGATGTTGGGGATGGTGGCGGCAGCATCGCGCCAGAGAGGGAATACGCGGCCGCCAAAAGAGCCTTTGTAGTGATGCTTGTCGGGTACAAGGCCAGTTAACGTGATCGCCGGTCCACTTCGGGGAGAATGGGAGTCCAAGGCGGTGAGATAAACCTGAGCCTTTGACGCCATTGCCCAAAGTGTGGGCCTAGCAGTGCTGATGAGCCGGTTATCTGGGATAATGAACTGTTGGTCAAAACTGCGAAAACCGAACCGCATTGGTGTCACCACTTCACCAGTATCGGCGGCAACAGAAATTGGCCGAGTATGGTGTGCTCCGAGATCCACGCTAACCAATTTATTGATCGTTCGGTCGCGCTCTTCCAAGAAAAGTGATCGCTTAACGGCATTATCGCGCTCACCGCGCAGTATGTTCCACCGCTGGATCAGGGTTTGTGGGTCGGGAGCTATCGGCCAAGTTCG
>JANNFV010000565.1:0-7278 GCA_031380285.1 Hyphomicrobiales bacterium
CTGTCCTCGCTCAAGACCGAGAAAGGTCTATCCGCTTTCGCCGTCCGCTGCTGGCCGGAGATGTTCACGGAGTATGGCTGCGCCATCTGTGGCCCCATGGGCATGATGAACGGCGCTGGCGTGCCCGCGGCCTGTGAGGCGGATGTCTATGGCGCCGTGACCGCGCTGATGCTCCAGGAGATTGCTGGCGCTCCCTCCTGGCTCGTCGATATCGTGGATATGGATGGCGCGGATAACACCTCGGTCTTCTGGCATTGCGGCTCGGCGCCCCTCTCGATGCGCGATCCGGATTTCGCTGCGGAGGCGCAGATCCATTCCAACCGGAAAATGCCGCTGCTCTATCAATTTCCGCTGAAACCGGGCCGCATCACCATCGCGCGGCTCAGCCAGGCCAACAACGAGCCGCATCTGCTGGTGGCATCGGGGGAGGTGATCCGCCGCCCCATCAGCTTCACCGGAACCAGCGGTGTGGTGAAACTGGATGGAGCCACGATCAACGCGATGAACGGCCTGATCGGCGGGGCCTATGAACACCATGTGGCCATGGCTTACGGCGATCACACTGGTGCGATGACGGCCTTGGGTGCCGCGCTGGGACTTCCTGTTCGAACATTGGGTTGACGAGGATACCATGACCAAACTGCGCTATGGCCTGATCGGGGCCGGAATGATGGGCCGCGAGCATGTGCGCAATCTCGGCCTGATCAAAGGTGCCGTGGTCACCGCCATCTCGGATCCCGACGTTGGCTCGCGCAATGCGAGTGCCAGGGCGGTGCAGGACGTGATGGGCAAACCGCCTGCGCTCTACAAGCATCACCGCGACCTGCTGGACAAGGGCGAAGTGGATGCACTGGTCATCGCCAGCCCCAACGACACCCACACCGAGGTCCTGAAGGATATTTTCTCCGCCAGGCGGACACTGCCGGTGCTGGTTGAAAAGCCTGTTTGTACGTCGGCAAAGGATTGTACGTGGCTGGCGAAGGCAGGCGCTGCTCATGCCGCCCCTGTCTGGGTGGCAATGGAATACCGCTACATGCCCCCGGTGCAAGAATTGTTGCAGGCCATCGCCAAGGGAAAGGTCGGTGACCTGCAGATGCTGTCAATCCGCGAGCATCGCTTTCCTTTTCTGCCCAAGGTGGGCGACTGGAACCGCTTCTCGCACCGCACGGGCGGCACATTGGTCGAGAAATGCTGCCATTTCTTCGATCTGATGCGCCTGATCATGCGGGACGAGCCGATCAGGGTCTTCGCGTCAGGTGCCATGAACGTCAATCACCGGGAGGAGCGCTATAGCGGGCAAATGCCCGATATCCTCGACAATGCCTATGTCATCGTGGATTTTCGCAGCGGCAAACGGGCCATGCTGGATCTCTGCATGTTCGCGGAAGGCTCCTACTGGCAGGAAATCATCAGCGCCACAGGCAGCAAGGGACGTGCTGAAATCTTCATTCCGGGACCGGCACGATTCTGGCCAGGCGGCGCGGAACGTCATTCGGAGATCGAAATCAGCCCACGCAAGCCGAAGGGGCCAATCAGACGCCCCGTGCCTGTTGATGAGACCATCCTGAAAGCAGGAGACCATCATGGCTCGACCTACTTTCAGCATCTCGGCTTCAACAAGGCCGTGCTCAAGGGTGCCCCCGTCGATGTCACCCTGGAGGATGGTCTGAAGGCCGTGATGATCGGGCTGGCGGCGGAAAAATCCGCAAAAACCGGCAAGGCAGTCACTTTGACACTCTGATCATATGCCGCATTGATGCTCTATAGGGAAAATGCTTGCCACTGGCCGATCAGCTTCTATCCTCTCGTACACGTTTTTTTTCGACCAACTTTGGGTACGAGACAGGATTGAATCATGTTTCCTCTGTCGGCCAATATTTCTTTCATGTTTCTTGAACATCCGTTTCTTGAACGGATTGCGGCTGCGGCAAAAGCCGGATTTCCTGCGGTGGAGTGCCATTTCCCCTACGAGTATTCGATCCCGCAGCTTCGCAATGCCTTGAAGAAGGCAGGCATCAGGCTGACAGGGATCAATACCGCGCCGGGCGACCTTGCAGCTGGAGATTGGGGCCTTGCCTGCGATCCTCGCAGGAGAGGTGCTTTCAAAGCGGGCGTCCGGCAGGCCCTGCGCTATGCCAGGGCGCTCGATGTGCCAACGATCCACGTGATGGCGGGCATGGTGGCGGAAGCCGATCGCAAGAAGGCCAGGCGCACCTACCTTGCAAACATGGCCTGGGCCGCGGAGCAGGCAGCGCTGGCGGCGAAGGTTATCGTCAGCGAACCCCTGAACACGCGGGACAAGCCGGGATACTTCATCAGCCGCTCCGATGATGTGGCTGCGATGATCCGCGAGATCGGGCATCCCAATCTCAAGCTGATGTTCGATGCCTATCACGTCCAGATCATGGAAGGCGACGTGACGAAGCGGCTGGAAAAGCATTTCGACATCATTGGCCATGTCCAGATCGCGGCCGTGCCGTCGCGGCACGAGCCGGACGAAGGCGAGCTTTCCCTCGCCCATGTGCTGGCGACCCTCAGCCGGTTGGGATACGCAGGCTATATCGGCTGCGAGTACAAACCGCGTGGTCGCACGGAGGATGGGCTGGGCTGGATGAAGGCGCTGACGTGAGATTTATTCGCAGTCACTCAGTCCGGGGCCAATGAAGCCGCTTTCGCCGCTTCTATTTCCCGCATGATCGACGCCAAGGTCTGCGCGTCGCTTTCGTTGCGCTCATCAAGTCCGGCAATCATGCCGTGACGATCCGCTTCGCTGCGGTGCTGGTTGAGCTTCCAGACGCCGTCGAGCGAGGCAATCGGGATACGGATTCCGACGATGCCACGGGCAAGGGCTTCGATGAAGCCTTCCGGCGCATCATCCACCGACCAGGGCATCGGCTGCCCACTTTCCTGTTCATCCGAAAGCTCCCGCACATGCTGGAGCAGCGTTGGCATATCCATCTGCGTGGCGTGACCGCGAGCATGCACGGAGACGTAGCTCCAGGTCGGCACGACCTTGCCATGCTCCTTCTTCGCGGGATACCAGCCGGGGCGCACATAGGCCTGCGGTCCCTGGAACATCACCAGGGCCTGACGGGGTTGTGCCATCAGTCTCCAGATCGGATTGGCGCGGGCGACATGGCATTCCAGGACAGTGTGGCATTCCAGGACGGCTTCGGTCTCGGTTTTCAGCACGAACGGGATATGGGCCGCCTGCGGTGCGCCTGCATCATCCGCAACGACAAGCGTCGCCAGGCGAATGTCACGCATCGCCGTGTGGAGCACCTCTATGCGCTCTTCCTTCGCTTCGGTTCGCGCATACATCAGGCAAGGCTCGCTGTGGTGTGGGCGTAGTCCCAATACAGCTTGCGGGCCTTGCCTGCCATCGGACCGGGCTGCAACATCCGCTCGTCGATCTTCAGCACAGGCATCACCTTGGAGTAATTCCCCGAGGTGAATATCTCGTCGGCATGCTCGAAATCGGCATAGGTCAGCGCCGTCTCCTGCACCTCCACGCCGTCCTCGCGCAGCAGTCTGATCACGCGCTGGCGGGTGATGCCATTGAGGAAGGTGCCATTGGGCACAGGCGTCTTCACCACGCCATCCTTGGCCATGAAGATGTTGGCGGTCGCGGTCTCGGCCACGTTCCCCAGCGCATCGCAGACCAGTGCGTTGTCGAAGCCACGTGCCCGCGCATCGCGCAGCACACGCGCATTGTTGGGATAGAGGCAGCCTGCCTTGGCATCTGTCGGCATGGAGTCGAGTGTGGGTCGGCGATACTTGGTGGACGTCACTGTGAAGCCGCCCGGCACCGCCATGGGCGCCTCGAACAGGCAGAGCGCGAAACCAATGTCATCGGGATCAGGCACGATGGTGGAACCACCTTCCCCCTCGCCCCAATACATCGGCTTGACGTAGAGCGCTTTGTCCGGCCCGAATTTCTTGCACCCCTGTCTCACTAAGTCGAGGATCGCTTCAAGCGATTGCGTCGGGTTCAGGCCCAGCGTCCGTGCCGAGCGGTTCACCCTGGCACAGTGCAGGTCAAGGTCGGGAGCCGTCCCCTCGAAGACGCGCGCACCATCGAACACCGTGGAGGCAAGCCATGCCCCGTGGCTTCGCGCACCCATGATCGGCGCGTTGCCTTCATGCCACTGACCCTCGAAAAAGGTCCAGGTTTCCGACCACTTTGCCATCACGCTGCTCCTGATGCTGCGTCCATATACGAAGGCCAACCAAGACAAAGGTCAACACTGCTGGCGATGATGCTTTCTCATCGGGATGATCACTTTTGCCGATTGATCGATGGACGCAAGGGTCGCCATCGGGCAGCCTGTCCTGCCGAAGGAACCCCGCCATGCCCATCCGCGCCTATGCTTTCGATGCCTATGGCACACTCTTCGATGTGCACGCCGCGATCACTCGCAACCGCGCCGCGATTGGCGAGGATGCGGACGCGCTCTCGGCGCTGTGGCGGGCCAAGCAGCTGGAGTATTCCTGGACCCGCACGCTGATGGGCCGCTATCAGGATTTCTGGCGATTGACTCAGGATGCGCTGGATTTCGCCCTTGCCCGTTTCCCCGCGGTGGACACGGCGCTGCGACCGAAACTTCTCGAAGCCTATTGGCACCTGGAAGCCTTCCCGGATGTGCTTCCCTCCCTCACCCGCCTGCGGCGCATGGGGCATCTCATCGCCATCTTCACCAACGGCACGCAGGAAATGGCGGAAGCAGCCGCCAATGCCTCCGCCGTGCTGCCGCTCATCGACATGGTCGTGTCAGTGGATGCCGTGAAGCAGTTCAAGACCACGCCCGCCGTCTATCAGAACCTCTGTGATCGGCTGGACCTGAAGTCTGCCGAGATATGCCTTGTCTCGTCCAACCGTTGGGACATCGCGGGAGGTGCCGCGTTCGGCCTGCGCACGATCTGGGTCAACCGTGGGGGGATGCCGAACGAGTATTTCGATGCGCAGCCCGATCAGGACGTGAAGAGCCTGGCGGAGATCGGGTGATCACGCTATAGAAACTTCATGCAAGACAGGATCGATCCAGCAACTTTATCAGATTTTGTTGTCTACGCTGATGAAAGCGGGGATCATGGATTAAAAAGTATCGACCCAACTTACCCCTTGTTTGTGCTTGCTTTCATCATCATGCGCCGTGAGGACTACATCACCAAGATCACACCGGACTTACAGCGCTTGAAATTCGAATACTGGGGTCACGACCAGATTGTTTTCCACGAGCGCGATATACGGAAAAAGGTTGGCCCTTTCGCTATCCTCACTAACTCTGGCACTCAGATCGATTTTATGAATGACCTGACGCAGATGATAAAGGATGCTCCATTTCAGACTTGCGTGACAATCATTGACAAGAAACGCCTCGTCCAAAAATACAACAACCCATGGAATCCTTATCACCTATCGCTTCAATTATGCATGGAGCGGTTACTGACATTCTTTTGGCGCATGAAACAGAAAGGAAAATTGACTCATATAGTTTTCGAAAGCAGAGGCAAGAATGAAGACAATGAGCTTGAACTTGAATTCCGCAGAATTTCTGACAACAAGGCACGTTTGGGGAATAGACAATCTGATTTCAGCGCGGTTCGTTTCGAACCTGTTTTTGCTAAAAAGGATGCGAACGCTGCGGGCCTTCAACTCGCTGATTTAGTGGCAAGGCCTTACGGTATGAGGTTTTTTCGGCCTGATCAGGCCAATCGCACACATAATCTGCTGGCTACAAAATTAATAAATAACATCAACGGTCTTACAGTTCTTCCATAAACAAAGGGGTCCGGGCGAACCCGAACCCCTCTGCCGACCGGGATAACCCCAATCCAGATATTCTTCTAAAGATTTTTTGCTGCTTTGTCCAGCTTTTGCTTCGAGCCAACGGCTCACTCCGCCAACGCCGCCAATATCCTTGCCCAACTCCTTGTTCCCTTGTGGAACGAGGACAGGTCGTATTTCTCGTTGGGGGAATGCACGCGATCATCGTCGAGACCAAAGCCGACCAGCAGTGAATCCATGCCCAGCATGCGCTTGAAATCGCCCACGATGGGGATGGAGCCGCCGGAGCCGATCATGGCAGGTGATTTGCCCCATTCCTGCTTGAGTGCGGCCTCGGCAGCCTTCAGCGCCGGGCTGTCCCAGGGCAACTGGATAGCGCGGCTGCCCTTGTAGCCGATGAAATCCACCGAGCAATCCTTCGGCACCTGCGCCTTCACGAAGGCTCGGAACGCTTTCTGGACCGCCATCGGATCCTGCTCTCCCACCAGGCGGAAAGAAATCTTGCAGCGTGCCTCGCCCGCAATCACGGTCTTGGTGCCTTCGCCGGTGTAGCCACTCCAGATGCCGTTCACGTCGCAGGTCGGGCGCGTCGAGGTCTGCTCGATGATCATGCGGCCCGTCTCGCCAACAGAGTGCTTGAGGCCGACAGTGCCCAGAAAATTCTTCTCGGTCAGGCCAAGGCCAGCCAGCGTTGCCTTCACCTTGGGCGGCAGGTTTTTCACGCCGTCATAGAAGCCGGGAATGGCGATCTTGCCATTGGGTTTGTGCAGGGACGCGATGATGCGCGACAGCACATGGATCGGGTTGGCAGCAGCACCGCCGAACAGGCCGGAGTGCAGGTCGCGGTCCGCGCAACGGATGATGATCTCCTCATAGAGCAGGCCGCGCAGCGACGTCGTGATGGCAGGCGTCTTGCGGTCCCACATGCCGGTATCGCAGACCAGCGCCAGGTCCGCCTTCAACTCCTTTGCATTGGCCTTGACGAAAGCGGGCAGGTTGACGGAGCCATTTTCCTCCTCGCCCTCGATCATGGCGGTAATGCCGACCGGCAGCGATCCCGTCACGGCTTTCCAGGCGCGGCACGCCTCCAGGAAGGTCATGACTTGCCCCTTGTCGTCGCAGGCACCACGCGCCACGATGACCTTGCGTCCTTTGGCGATCTCGACGAGGCGCGGCTCGAATGGCGGAGTTTCCCACTGGTCCAGCGGATCGACGGGCTGCACGTCGTAGTGACCATAGAACAGCACGTGCGGCTTGCCCTTGGCCGCTTTCGCATGGCCGACCACCACGGGATGGCCGGGCGTGGGGCGCACGGTCGCATCGAAGCCAAGGCTGGTGAGATCGATCTTCAGCCAATCCGCCGCCTTGGCGCAATCGGCCTTCCATTTCGAATCCGTGGAGATCGACGGGATTTTCAGAAATTCGAACAGGCGGGCAAGGCTCGCATCAAGCTGCGTGTCGATCTGGGCGAGGACGGCGGGAAGCTGGGC
>JANNFV010000566.1:0-4306 GCA_031380285.1 Hyphomicrobiales bacterium
CTGTCGGACCAGATGTTCCAGCAACTCGCGGGCCGGAATCCGGAGGTGGCGGGCGCTTTCAGCAACCGGGCGATCGTGGCGTGTCCTTGAGGGGCTGTGGCTTTTCTTCTTTTCCTTCTCCCTTGGGAGAAAGTGTCATCCGGTCGCCAAGTGGCGACCACCTTCTCCCACGGGAGAAGGAAATTGCGCTGCTGACAGTTGCGTTTGCTCTCCTCCTCACTTTTCCAGCCTTGGCGCAACCGCAGAATCCATTCTCGCTGGGTGGGCTGGAAGGAGTGGGCGGGCGCCCCGCGTCCGGCGTGGCGGCATGGCTGCTGGCGCAACAGGCCGAGTTCACGAAGGCCATGACTGGTGCTGCGCGGATGATCCGGACGGACTGGTCCGCAGTGTGGAGCCTGACAGGACTGGCTTTTGCCTATGGCGTGTTTCACGCGGCAGGACCGGGCCATGGCAAGGCCATCGTCGCATCCTATGTCGTCGCCAACGAGAACGCCCTGAAGCGCGGTGCGCTGATCGCCGTGCTGGCCGCCGCGCTACAAGGGCTTGTCGCAGTCACATTGGTTGGCGTGATCGCCATTGTCCTCGGTGGTTCGCGGCAGATGATGACAGGCGCGGTCAACTGGATCGAGACGCTGAGCTATGCCGGTATCGCTGCATTCGGGTTCTGGTTGCTCATCCGGAAACTCGCGGGACTGCGCGCCCTGTGGACAGGGCGTTCGAGCGCCTTGGCCGGGCACGATCATTTTCATCTGCCGGGACCGGATGAAGTCTTGCGCTGGTCCATGAAGGATGCCGCCGCCGCCATCCTTGCGGCGGGCTTGCGTCCCTGTTCGGGCGCGATTCTCATCCTGGTATTCACGCTCTCGCAAGGCGTGCTGTGGGCCGGTATTGCCGCTGTGGTCGCCATGTCTGTCGGGACCGCGTTGACAACCGCGGGGGTGGCCGCCTTCGCGGTCTATTTCAAGGGATTGGCGGTCAGGCTCGCCGCCGGGCGCGGAAGCTTGGCGCTCTGGCTGCTGCGCGGCTTGGAGGTTGTTGCAGCCCTAGCCGTGACACTTCTGGGATTGGCGCTGCTGACAGGGCATTGGGCCAGCGTGGGCGGGGCCTGAGTCGACACCATACTCTTGCCATTTCGGCAATAATTCTTCGCTTTACCCCTCACTATGGAAATGCACCGGTTTGGACTAAGGCTTGCTCCATCAAAATTCCCAGGAGGATTCCATGGCCAACAACGACAATGCAGTGATCGCGGTGACGGGTGCGCTGAAGCCCCGTTTCGATGAAATCCTGTCGACCGACGCCCTGCTGTTCCTGGCCGACCTGCACAAGCGTTTCGATGCCACCCGCAAGCGCCTGCTGGCCCTGCGTACCGAGCGCCAGAAGCGCTTCAATGCGGGTGAAACGCCCGATTTCCTGGCTGAAACGAAACACGTCCGCGATGGCCAGTGGAAAGTCGGCAAGATTCCGGCTGATCTGCTGGATCGCCGCGTCGAGATCACCGGTCCCACGGATCGCAAGATGGTGGTCAATGCGCTGAACTGCGGTGCCAAAGTCTTTATGACCGATTTCGAGGATGCCAATTCCCCGACCTGGACGAATTGCGTCGAGGGCCAGATCAACCTGAAGGACCGCTGGGACGGCAAGCTCGATTTTACCGACGCCACCACGGGCAAGGCGTACAATCTGAAGCCCAACCCCGCCGTGCTCATGGTGCGTCCGCGCGGCTGGCATCTCATGGAAGAGCATGTGACGGTGGATGGCGAAGCGATGTCCGGCGGCCTGTTCGACTTCGGCCTTTACGTCTTCCACAACGCGAAGAAGGCGCTTGCCGCCGGTTCAGGCCCCTATTTCTACCTGCCCAAGCTGGAAAGCCATCAGGAAGCCCGCCTGTGGAATGACGTGATGGTCCATGCGCAGGAAAAGCTGGGCCTCAAGGTGGGAACCATCAAGGCAACGGTGCTGATCGAGACGTTGCCCGCCGCGTTCGAGATGGACGAAATTCTCTATGAGCTGAAGGACCACATCGTCGGCCTCAATTGCGGCCGCTGGGATTACATCTTTTCTTTCATCAAGAAGCTGGCGAAGAACAAGAACTATGTCCTGCCAGACCGCAGCCAGGTCACCATGGGCGACGCGTTCCTCAAGGCCTATTCGCTGCTCCTGATCAAGACCTGCCACCGCCGCGGCGCCTTCGCCATGGGCGGCATGGCGGCACAAATCCCGATCAAGAACAACCCCGAGGCCAATGCCGCAGCCTTCGCCAAGGTGAAGGCGGACAAGGAGCGCGAGGCCGGCAACGGCCATGATGGCACCTGGGTGGCGCATCCCGATCTCGTGCCGGTCGCCATGGAGGTGTTCAACCGCATGATGCCTGGGGCGAACCAGCTTACGAAGATGCGGGAAGACGTGACTGTTTCCACCAAGGATCTGCTGGAAATCCACAAGGGGAACCGCACGGAACACGGCTTCCGCGAGAACATCCGCATCGGCGTGCAATATATGGAAGCGTGGCTGCGCGGGCGCGGCGCGGTGCCGATCTACAACATGATGGAAGACGCCGCGACCGCCGAGATCAGCCGGGCGCAGATCTGGCAGTTCATCGCCTACGGCGTGGACCTCGATGGCGGCAAGAAGGTCACGCGCGAGTGGTTTGGCACGGTTTATGACGAGGAACTCGCCAAGGTGCGAGGTGAAATCGGCGCGGCGAACTACGATGCAGGACGCTTCCCGGAGGCGGCGAAGCTGTTCAAGGAGCTCTCACTGGCGCCGGACTTCGCGGACTTCCTGACAACGCCTGCGTATCAGCTGATCAAGGGGTGAGAGAGCCTAGATCATGACGGTTTTGACGGAAACAATGGCACATCGTCTTGGACGGGCTTGACCCGTCCATCCACGTCTTCCTGCGGCCCATAAACGTGGATGGCCGCGTCAAGCGCGGCCATGACGTGTTTCCGTCGAGAAACGTCGTGCTCAAGGCGGTGAAATTCACAGGCTTGTGCTCAGGGCCATAACAGCTATTATGGCTGTTATGGCCGTTATCATCTGGAGGCGCCAATGAAAACCATGACAGCCCTCGAAGCCAAGAACTCCTTTGGCAAATTGCTCGACACGTCGCGGCGCGAGCCTGTGATGGTGACGAAGCAGAGCCGTCCGGTGGCGGCTCTCCTGTCCATTCACGACATCGAGGAGCTTGCAAGTGCTTATCTTCCCGCACCTCTGGAAGGTGATGTCCGGTCCGAAGGCGACCTTGTCGAGGCCCTGATGCGTCAGGCCCGCATCGATAATCGCATTGCGGCAAGCCGCCGTGAAATCTCCGAGGGCAAGGGCATTGAAATGAATGCGGCCTATTTCGACCGGCTGCGAGCCCGCGTCACGGCCAGCGCACGCCGCTGACTCGCGAGAGCTTTGATCCAACATGGCCACGAGGGTCATTATTTCACCCACTGCAGATGCTGATCTGCTGGCGATTCTGGATTTCATCGTGCCGCAAAATGCTGAGCGCGCCTTTTCGTTCGTTCAGGAAATTCAGGAGCGGGCAAGCCTGGCGCTGGCGACGCTGCCGGATGGCGGAGCGCCCTACAAAGGATCACTGCGGTATCTGACAATCAGTGGCTATGTGTTCGTATATGAGCACGTCAAGACAGCGAACGAGGTGCATGTCTTGAGCGTGCATGGGCGTGGGGAAGACTGGAAGAAATGAGACAAGAGTTTTTCCCACAGTCAGGCATTCCGGATTTTCTGACGATGCTTGCGTAGCAGTCGATCAAGGGGTGAGACTGTCCGGGCGCATAACGGATGTAAAAGCCAACAAAAAAGGCCCGCGTGAAGCGGGCCTTTCCGTGTGGGCTTGGTTCCCTCCGGGTTACGACCCCGAATTCACCACGAAGCGCATCTTCGGCGTGTTCTCCACGTCGACCGGGATGTTGAAACCCTTGCGCATGGCATAGGCGATGAACTGCATGTGGACCGGTGCGTAGACGTTGTTGGCCTGCAGTTCCTTCCAGATATCAGCGATGGCGGCGTTGCGCTTGGTGATATCCACCTCGGTGTTCAGACCGTCGGTCGCACCGATGTTGATGATGCGCTGCTCCGCCTTCTCTTCGCCGAGCTTCTCGTTCGTCACGACCCACACGCGGCCGGTGCCCTTCACGAGCGGCGCCTCCGGCGGCTGGGGCACGGGCTTGCCGTTCGGCCCCATCGGGGGCGTCGGCTTGAAGCGAAGCGCCGCGTTCGGAACGCGCGCCGCGTTCTTCACTTCGTGAGTCTTGATCGAAACCGTGGCGGTCATGCCCGGGCGAAGCTTCTC
>JANNFV010000594.1:0-2521 GCA_031380285.1 Hyphomicrobiales bacterium
GTCGGCATGGAAGGCGCGTTTGACGCCATGAGCTCGGGCGAGGTGGACCTCAACTGGGCCAAGGAACACCATTCGCTCTGGGTCGAGGACGAGATGAAGAAGCGCGCGGGCGTGCCTGCTGGCGGCAAGCCCATGGCGGCGGAGTGAAACAACCCTCTGAGACGATCACCAAGGCCGGGGAAACCCGGCCTTTTGCTTTTTCGGATGGGCTTCGCTAACTCCTTTCCCATGCGCATCATCGGCATCACGGGCTGGAGCGGGGCGGGCAAGACCACGCTGATCCTCAAGCTCATTCCCCTCCTCACCGCGAAGGGCCTGAGGGTCTCGACGCTGAAGCACGCGCATCACATGTTCGATGTCGATACGCCGGGCAAGGACAGCTATGAGCATCGTGCGGCGGGCGCGACCGAGGTGCTGATCGCCTCGGAAAACCGCTTTGCCATCATGCATGAGTTGCGCGGCGCGCCCGAGCCGCCGCTGGAGGTGCTGCTCTCCAAGCTCTCCGCCGTTGACCTCGTGCTGATCGAGGGCTTCAAGCGGGCACCGCATCCCAAGATCGAGGTGTTTCGCGCCGCCAATGCCAAGCCGCCACTGCATCCGGGCAATGCGTCCATCGTGGCCGTTGCCAGCGACACGGCCTTCCCGCACGCCTCCTGCCCCGTGATCGGCTTGGATGATGCGCCTGCCATAGCCGAGATCTGCATCAAACACGCGCTTGCGCCCGCAATGGTGGACTGGCGGCACGGTTGATGGAAGAAGATGGGTTGCACAGGTGTTGTGCGTCCTAACGACCAACGGATAGCCCATGGCGCAACTCACCAATGATTGCTTCGCGTTCGGCGATCAGCCGCTTTCCATCGACGAGGCGCTGGCGTTCATTCGCGACCGTGTGCCTGCGGTGGCTGGCACCGAGACGCTTGCTCTGGGAGACTGCGATGGCCGCGTGCTGGCGCAAACCCTTGTCGCCCGAAGCCCCCTGCCCGCATTCTTGAACTCCGCCGTCGACGGCTACGCCGTGCGCCACGCTGATCTGCAGGCCGCTGCCGCAACGCGTCTTCCCGTGGCTGGGAGGTTGCAGGCAGGGGCCGTGACCGTGCCAGCGCTGCCATCACGTGCCGCAATGCGCATCTTCACGGGCGCACCGATGCCGGAGGGGAGCGATACGGTGTTCATGCAGGAGGACGTGGAGGTCGATGGCGATCATGTGCTTCTTCCCCCCGGATTGAAGCGCGGCTCCAACTGCCGCCCGGCGGGCGAAGAGATTTGCACAGGCGTGCCCGCAATCCCCGCCGGAACGCGCCTGTGCCCGCAGCATCTGGCGCTGGCGGCAGGGGTTGGCTTTGACCGGCTGGAGGTGCGCCAGGCCATCCGTGTCGCGATTTTCTCGACGGGTGACGAGTTGGCAGAGCCGGGCACAGCGCTCAGGGGTGCACAGGTCTATGACACCAACCGCATCATGCTGGCGGCGCTGCTGCGGCGTGCGGGCTGCGCCGTCTCTGACCTCGGCGCGCTGCGCGATGAACCTGACAGCCTGCGCCAGGCGCTGAAGGCCGCCGCGCAGGGTCACGATCTGATCCTCACCTCGGGCGGGGTCTCGACGGGCGAGGCGGATTTCGTGAAATCCGTGGTCGAAGCAGAGGGACGTCTCGACCACTGGCGCTTCGCCATCAAGCCGGGGCGTCCGTTGGCGATGGGGGTGATTGACAGGTGCGCCTTCGCAGGCCTGCCCGGCAATCCCGTGGCGGTCTTCGTGACCTTCACGCAGATCGTGCGTGCTGTCATTGCGGCACTGGCGGGCGAGGCGTGGCGTCCGCCGCATTTCCTGCCGGTTCGGTCCGGCTTTCGGCACAAAAAGAAGACCGGGCGGATCGAGTTCCTGCGCGTCTCGATCACCGATGGCCCACACGGACCCGTCGCGACGCGCTACCCCGTGGAGGGCGCAGGCATCATCTCGTCCTTGACGAGAACGGACGGACTGGTGCGCTTGCCGCTGGAGCAGACCGATGTGGCGGAGGGCGACGCGGTGCCGTTCCTGCCCTTCAGCGCTGTTCTGGGCTGAGCCTGACCGGATTCAGGCCGTTCTTCAGTTGCGAACGGCGCTCGACGAGAACTTGGCATTCGCCGACATCTGGTTTGTTTCGAGGATCATCGAAGCGCCCACAGCCATGACGAGAGCGACGGTAACGGCGGCCAGAAACGATTTCATTGGAATTCTCCCCAAAGTCTTGTTGCATCGGATGTAGGGCAAGGATCAGACGGCGTAAAGTGGTCGCCGTTCTGGCTGTCATCAGTGGCAATCGCCTACGAAAAAGGCGGCCCGGAGGCCGCCTTTTATTTATGTTGATCACAAGCAGGATCAGCTGCGGTCTAAGATCAATTGCGACGCGGGCGGCGATCACGACGTGGGCCACGATCTTCGCTGCTGCGCTCTTCGAATGAAGCTTCCGGCTCAGGCTCGCCATTGGCTTCACGCTCTGCGCGCTTTTGTGCCTCGTAGACATCGCGCTCGCGCGGGATGCCG
>JANNFV010000606.1:0-2174 GCA_031380285.1 Hyphomicrobiales bacterium
ATCCATGCGAACTTTGCCGATGTGAGCTTCGGGTGAAACGCATAATCTTTCCTTCCCCCCTGGGGGAAGGTGCCCTGCGGAGCAGGGCGGATGAGGGAGAAGCCCTGCTGTCGGCGGGTCGCGCTCATCCGGTCGGCTCCGCTGACCACCTTCTCCCGAGGGAGAAGGAAGAAATCCGGTCATGACCCTCTCCGCCTTTCTCGCCTTCCTTGGCCGCAGGCTCGTCAAGGCCTTTGGCGTCGTGCTGGGCGTGATCATCGTCGCCTTCTTCATCGTCCGTCTGGCTCCAGGCGATCCCGCCAGCGTGATCGCGGGCCAGTCGGGTGCGGCTGATGCGCAGTTCATGGCGCAACTGCGCCAGCAGTTCCGCCTGGATGAACCGCTCTTCGTCCAGCTCTGGATTTACCTCAAGGGCATCGCCAGCTTCGATTTCGGCTTTTCCCACCGTGTGCAGCGCAGCGTGCTGGGCCTGATCGGGGAGCGCCTGCCCGCAACAATCCTGCTTACCGGCACGGCCTTCGCCTTTTCGCTTGCCGCAGGCATCAGTCTTGGCGCGATGGCCGCAAGGCGCGTGGGCACGGTGGCGGACAGCGCGGTGACTGTTCTGGCGCTCACCTTCTACGCCACGCCGATCTTCTGGGTTGGGCTGATCTTCATCCTGGTGTTCTCGGTCTGGCTCAATTGGTTGCCTGCGCTGGGCATGTTCAGTGTCGGGCAGGACTATACCGGTCTCGGGGCGGTGCTGGATGTCGCCCACCATCTCGTGCTGCCTGCACTGACGCTCGGCCTGTTCTACATGGCGCTCTATGCGCGGCTGACGCGATCCTCGATGCTGGAGATCGCCAGCCAGGATTTCGTGCGCACGGCGCGGGCCAAGGGCCTGTCCGAAGGGCCGATCCTTCGCCGTCACGTCTTGCGCAACGCCATCCTGCCGGTCATCGGCTTTGCGGGTGTGCAGGCGGGGCAACTCGTCGGCGGCTCCATCCTGGTCGAAACAGTGTTCTCCTGGCCCGGCGTGGGGCGGCTGGCCTTCGAGGCGCTGCTGGCGCGAGACTACAACCTGCTGCTGGGCGTCTTCATCGTGACCTCGGCCATGGCTGTCATCATCAACCTGATCACCGACGTGGTCATCGCGCTCATTGATCCCCGCATCGAGGTGGAGGGATGAGCGGCTTCTGGCGGCGGTTTGCGCGCAACAGGGGAGCCGTCATCGGCTGCTTGATCTTCGCCATCGTGGCGCTGATGGCGCTGTTCGCGCCGCTCATTGCGCCGGGCGATCCCTGGCGGATGGCAGGCCCGCCGCGCACCGATGCCTTCGATCCCGCGCATTGGCTGGGCACCGATA
Organism: Hyphomicrobiales bacterium; assembly: GCA_031380285.1. Taxonomy (GTDB): domain Bacteria; phylum Pseudomonadota; class Alphaproteobacteria; order Rhizobiales; family Beijerinckiaceae; genus JADCCX01. The sequence continues at coordinate 1,346 of JANNFV010000606.1, forward strand.
TGCTGGGACGCGATGTCTGGTTCACCATCGTGCATGGAGCGCGAGTCTCGCTGATCGTCGGCGGCGGTGCAACGCTCGCGGCGCTGCTCATCGGCGTGACGCTCGGCGCAGTGGCGGGCTATTCCGGCGGCTGGATCGATGATGTGCTGATGCGCTTCACGGAGTTTTTCCAGTCGATCCCGAGCTTCATTCTGGCGCTGCTCATCGTGGCGATCTTCCAGCCTTCGGTTGCCTCCATTGTCATGGCGGTCGCCATCGTGTCCTGGCCGCCTGTGGCGCGGGTCGTGCGTGCCGAGTTCATGAGCCTGCGCTCGCGGGAGTTCGTGCAAGCCGCAATCGTGCTGGGGCAGGGCAAGGCGCAGATCATCTTCGGGCAGATCCTGCCCAACGCCCTGTCGCCCATCGTGGTGCTCTCCTCCTTCATGGTCGCGACCGCGATCCTGCTGGAGGCAGCGCTGTCGTTCCTCGGCCTGGGCGATCCCAATGTGATGAGCTGGGGTTTCATGATCGGCTCGGGGCGCTCCACCATCCGCATTGCGTGGTGGACCAGCGTCTTTCCCGGTATCGCGCTGTTTCTCACCGTGCTCGCCCTCAACCTGATCGGCGAGGGCATTTCGGATGCGCTCAATCCCCGCCTGCATGACCGGGGCGAACAGCGAGTTGATCGCATAGCACTGTGTCCTCAAATAGGTATACTCTTCCGAGGCATCAGCTGAGACACCGCATCCATGCCCCTATTGTCTCAATAGGCTTGACTTGCGCATTATGGGACAGCAAGAAGGTTGGGTCTAGAACCAAATGAGACAGGATGACAATGCTGGTAGGTTAC
>JANNFV010000618.1:0-10911 GCA_031380285.1 Hyphomicrobiales bacterium
GCCGGAGCGAGCAGCGCCCAGCGCACGCTGGACGCCGAGAGGGCGCTTTCGGCCCGGGCTGCGGCCCAGGTCGAGATTCTCAACCAGCAGATCCTCGCGCTCCGGCGCCAGCTTGCGGCGCTGGAGGAAACGCTCGGCATGTCGGAGCAGAAGGATCGGGATGCCCAGGCACGCATCTCCGATCTGGGTGCGAGACTCAATCTGGCGCTGGCCCAGCGTGTGCAGGAACTGACCCGCTATCGCTCGGACTTCTTCGGACGCCTGCGCAACGTGCTGGCCAGCCGCCCGGAGTTCCGCATCGTGGGCGACCGGTTTGTCATCCAGTCCGAAATCCTGTTCGATGTCGGGCAAGCCGCGCTCAATCCCGGTGGCCTGCCGGAGCTCGACAAGCTTGCCGCGGCCCTGATGGAGGTTGCACGCGAGATTCCGCCGGATATCGCCTGGGTCTTGCGGGTCGATGGACATACCGATACGCGCCCCATGCGTTCGGCGCAGTTCCCATCGAACTGGGAACTCTCGGCAGCACGCTCCATTGCGGTCGTGCGCTATTTGATCTCTCGCGGCATCCCCGAGACGCGGCTTCTGGCAGCGGGGTTTGGCGAGTTTCAGCCTCTTGAGGCGGGCGATAGCGACGATGTCCTGCGGCGCAACCGGCGGATCGAGTTGAAGCTGACGGAGCGCTGAAGCGTGGCGTTCGCCATCCGCCCGTTCATAACCGCTGATCTGCCTGAACTCCTCGATCTCTGGGTCGCAAGCTGGTCAGAGGTCTATGCGGAGATCGACTTCCAGGAACGCAGGCCCTGGTTCGCTGACCATATCGCCGATTGGTGTAACGGAGGCGGCGCTTGCCGGGTGCTGGAGGAGACGTCCACACACAGGATTGTCGGCTTCATCCTGATCAACACCGGGACCGCCTTGCTGGATCAGATCTGCGTTGGCACAGCGTGGAAGGGCAAGGACGCGGCGAGGTTTCTGCTGGCGGAGGCCAAGCGCCTGTCACCCCGCATGGTGCGGCTTGACGTCAACGCGATGAACCATCGCGCCATCGCCTTCTACAGCCGGGAAGGCTTCGAGAAAACGGGCGAGGGCGTCAACCCGCGCTCCGGCTTGCCGATTTTCCACTATCGTTGGCAGCCCTGATCGCCGCATCGAATTGCAGATGGGCGAGGCGGGCATAGAGCCCGTCCTTGCGGGATGCGAGGCTCTGGTGGGTTCCCTCCTCCACGATCCGCCCCTCGTCCATCACCAGGATGCGATCTGCCTTCAGGATCGTTGCCAGGCGATGCGCCACGACGATGGTGGTCCGTCCCTGCATCAGGATATCGAGGGCGGCCTGCACCGCCGCCTCGTTTTCCGCGTCGAGCGCCGAAGTCGCCTCGTCGAGCAGCAGGATCGGCGCATCCTTCAGGATGGCGCGGGCGATGGCGAGCCGTTGCCGTTCGCCGCCTGACAGCGTGACGCCACGCTCGCCCACCCTGGCCTCGAAGCCCTTGTCCAAAGCATCGATGAAACCCATGGCCGAGGCTTGCTCGCAGGCGCGGCGCAGATCGGTATCGGTCGCATCGGCGCGGGCATAGCGCAGGTTCTCGGCAATCGTACCGGAGAAGATCACGGGATCCTGCGGCACCAGGGCGATGCGGGCGCGCAGGTCATCCAGGCCGACCAGGCGTGCATCGATGCCGTCGATCAGGACACGCCCTTCAGTCGGATCATAGAAGCGGGCCACGAGCTGCACGAGCGTGCTCTTGCCTGCCCCGGAGGGGCCGACAATGGCGATCCGCTCACCGGGCCTGACCGTCAACGTCACCGGACCCAGCGAGGACTGCTCGGGCCGCGAGGGATAGGCGAAGGTGACATTCTCGAGCGCAATGGCGCCTTCGGGTGGCGACGGCATGATCACCGGATGGTCAGGTTCGCCAACCTGCGGTTTTGTCTCGAGCAATTCCGCGAGGCGACCGGCAGCGCCGGCGGCAGCGGAAATTTCGGTCCAGACCTCGGAGAGCTGGCTGAGCGAACTCGCTGCGAAGACCGCGTAGAGAATGAACTGCGACAGGCGTCCGCCGGTCATGCTGCCCTCGATCACCGCCTGGGCACCCAGCCAGAGAATGCCGATGACGCTGGCGAAGATGAAGAAAATCGCCACAGCGGTGAGAAGCGCACGCGCCTTCAGGCTGTCACGCGCCGTGCCATAGGCGGTCTCGACGGCGCGGGCGTAGATGTCGCGCACGCGATCCCCCGCCCCGAAAATCTGCATGGTGCGCGATGCGCCGATCTGCTCGGTCGCATAGGCCGAAGTTTCGGCCAACGCATCCTGCGCCTCGCGTGAACGGCGGCGCACGGAGCGCCCCGCGCCGATCAGCGGCAGCACGATCAGGGGTATGGCGACAAGCACCAGGGCCGACAGCCTGGGGCTGGTCCAGACCATCATGACCGTGGCCCCCAGGAACAGCACGAAATTGCGCAGGGCGATGGAGGCGCTGGCACCGAAGGCGGATTTCAATTGCGTCGTGTCCGCCGAGAGCCGCGAGACAAGCTCGCCGGAGCGCGAACGGTCGAAAAATGCGGCATCGAGCCGCGTCAGATGCGCGAAGACGGCCCCGCGCAGGTCTGCCACCACGCGCTCGCCGAAGGTCATGACACAATAATAGCGCAAAGAACTCGCCACCGCGAGAATGCCGACCACGCCGAGCAGCACGCCGAAATACTGGCTGATGAAGCTCGCATTCTCCGCCGTGAAGCCCAGATCGACCACACGTCGTACCGCCACCGGGATCAGCAGGGTTGCTGCCGAAGCAACTGTCAGAGCCAGGATGGCGGCAGCGATGCGTCCCTTGTGGCGCAGCGCGAAGGGGATCAGCGGAAGCAGGCTTCTCAGCGACGTCGTGGGCGACGCTTTGGGGCCGGAAGTGTCGCCTGTCGTGGCCATGGATGAACCCAGTTCCTGTGAACGCAACCCGATATCCTTCCGTTGCCACAGATCGGCTGAGGTCGAAAGTGCGGAGAATGCCGCATCAACGCAATCCGCAGCTTGATCTGGCGCAAGCGAGGCAGGCGGTTCAACACTCATGGTGTCTTTCGGCCCTTGTCACGGGACGGTTGCGCCCGCATCTCTTGACCATGATTGATTCACCCGCACCCGCTCTCATCCTCGATATCACCGGCATGCACTGCTCGGGCTGCGCGGGCGTTGTCGAGAAGGCGCTTGAGCGGGTGGCCGGTGTCGGGACGGTCAGCGTCAACACGGCGCTGGAGCGGGCGGACATCTTCGCCTCCATCGATCCTGCTGCTGCCGTCGCCGCAGTCGAGGCTGCGGGCTATGGCGCGAGCGCACGGATTGGCACCTTGGAGGACCGCCGACTGGCGCGTGAGCGCCTGCAGGCGGAGCGCAATGCGCAGGACCGGCGTGCCCTTCACCTGTTTGTGCTGGCAGCCGCCCTGTCGTTGCCCTTCCTGGCCGATATGGGGGCTGCGATGCTGGGATATGGCCACGGTGCACTGCTGCCGCCATGGGCTCAACTGGCCTTGGCCATTCCGGTGCAATTCCTCTGCGGCTGGCGTTTCATTGCAGGCGCTTTTCGCAGCCTGAGGGTTGGCGTGCCCAACATGGATGTGCTCGTGGCGCTTGGCACGCTCACGGCCTTCGGCTTGAGCGCCTGGCGGGTGTTCGTTGGATTGTCTGGACAAGGCCATGCCGGTCACGCCCAGGCGCTCTACTTCGAGGGGTCGGTTGCGATCATCGCCTTCGTGCTTCTGGGCAAGGTGCTGGAATCACGGGCGCGGACGGATTCGGGCGATGCGCTGGCGGCACTCACGCGAGAGCAGGCGGCAATGATCCTGGTCTATCGCGACAAGGTCTGGGGCGATGTCCCGGCTTCCAGCCTGACATCCGGCGAGCATTTTGCCGTGCGGCCGGGCCAGCGGGCGGCGGCGGATGGCGTCGTCACGCAAGGCACGAGCGAGATGGACGAGAGCCTTGTCACAGGCGAGAGCCAGTTCCAGCACAAGGTTGCGGGCAGCAAGGTCATCGCCGGTTCCCTCAACGGCACCGGCATGCTGACGGTCGAGGCAACGGCGGTCGGCGAGGATGCCACGCTGGCACGCATCGCGCGGCTGGTCGAGGCTGCACAAACCAGGCAGGCCCCCACCCAGAAGCTTGCCGACCAGGTATCGCGGATCTTCGTGCCTGCCGTGCTGCTCATCGCGCTCATCACTTTTTTCGTGTGGACGTGGCTCGGCAACAGCGAGATGGCCATCGTCGCGGCCATTTCCGTTCTCGTGGTTTCGTGTCCCTGCGCCTTGGGCCTGGCCACACCGATCGCGCTGGTGGCTGGCATGGGTTCAGCCGCAAAAGCGGGCATCCTGCTGCGCGATGTCGAGGCGCTGGAAAGGGCCGCCGGCATCGATACCATCGCCTTCGACAAGACAGGAACCTTGACAGAGGGGCATCCGAGGGTTGCCGCCATCTCGGCACCAGGTGTCGGGCCGGACGACGCCTTGAAACTGGCGCTGGCGCTCTGCCTGGGTGGAGAACATGCTCTGGCGGGGGCAGTCCGCGAGGCCGCGCTGGACAGGGATATCGCAGCGGAACCGGCTGAGGGGCTGGAGGTTGTTCCGGGAGGGGGCGTGACAGGGCGGATCAACGGCGTGCAAGCGCTCTTCGGGTCTGCCGATTTCGTGCGTTCTGCCGGTATTTCGCTGGGCGTGCTGGAGCAGGTGATCAACCGCGATCCCGGCTTCGGCGAGGCGCAGACCGTCTCCTGGTTGGCAGGGGCAGGACGCGTGATCGGAGCCTTTGCCTTTGTCGATGGGATAAGGCCCCATGCCGAGCAGGTGGCGAACGCCCTGCGAGCGGACGGATACAGGATCGTGATGCTGTCCGGCGACCGCCAGAGTGCCGCCATAGCCGTCGCCCGGACACTGGGCATCACAGAGGTCCAGGGCGGGTTGAAACCGGCCGGAAAGGTTCAGGCGCTCAAGTCTCTGGCTGGCGAGGGGCGCAGGCTGGCCATGGTGGGCGACGGATTGAATGACGCGCCTGCCCTTGCGGCAGCACCTCTCGGCATTGCCATGGGAACCGGCACGGATGCGGCCCGCGCTGCAGCCGGAATCACCCTGATGCGGCCGGATCTGCGTCTGATCCCCGTGGCATTGCGCCTGGCCCGGGAGACGCGCGCCGTCATCCGCCAGAACCTGTGGCTGGCCTTCCTGTTCAATGGCATCGGCATTCCACTGGCTGCGCTGGGATGGCTGACACCCGCGATCGCGGGAGCCGCCATGGCGGCATCATCGGTCTCGGTGTCGCTCAATGCCCTGCGACTCTCCCGCATGAAGTTGGGCTGAACGGTGTCCCGAAGCAATACAATGGAGCATTTAAGCCGCTGAAAATGTTCCATGGAGGGACTTCCTGTCTTGTCCTGAAACAAACATTTTTCGTATTTACTCTACTTCACTTGCGAATTTGCATCTGTCATTTGATTTTCATATGGTCACCGAAGCATAAACGGCATGAAAAACTGTCGCCGGATGCATAAGGAGTCTTTGATCATGTCGCGTTCCCTGAACATCATCGTCGTCGCTGCCGCTCTCGTCGCTGGCACCAGCATGGCCCAGGCAGGCGGCTCCGGCTGCCAGACCTGCTATAAGCAGGTCGTGCACCCCGCCCAGTATCGCACGGTGGATGAAACCGTGCTGGTGCGCCCGGCACAGACCGTTGCGCATCGCACGCCTGCCGAATTCGGCACCGTCCACGAGAAGGTCATCGTCCAGCCCGCACATACCGTGGCCCGCGAAATCCCCGCGCAGATGGGCAGTGTTGCCGAACAGGTGATGGTGTCTCCCGCGCGCAAGGAGTGGCAGGTGACCACCGATGCCCATGGCCGCCAGATCGGCTGCTGGGTGAAGATTCCTGCTCAGTATGCCGTGCAGCACCGCACCGTGGTCATCCGTCCGGCACAGGTCGTGCACGAGACCATTCCCGCCGTCTATGGCATCCACTCCCGCCAGGTCATGGTGCGCGCACCCCAGGTGCATCACGAGGTGATCCCGCCGCAATATGCCACCCGCCAGCGCACCGAAATGGTGGCCCCGCCGAGCGCAAGCTGGCAGCCCATCGGCGGTGGCTATCACCATGGTCGCCATTGGTAAGCGACAGGACCAATCCTGTTCAGGAGCGCCGGGCCACCAGCCCGGCGCTCTTTTTGTTGAGTGTCCATCGGGATTGCTGATGAATCAGGCCTGAGACTCTGATTGTTCCGGACTGCGGTTTTGCCCTAACGTGCTGTCACCTTTCAGAACCGGATCGCCCAGCATGACCGCGCTTGCACCCAGAACCACCTATTCCGCAGCCGTCGTCATCGCTGCGGGCTGTGCGATCTCGATGTATGGCTTCGGCCCGCGCTCTGTCATGGGGTTCTTCCAGCTCCCGATCATCACGGAATACAACTGGGGACGCGACACCTTCGGCTTTGCCATCGCTGTGCAGAACCTGTTCTGGGGTATCGGCCAGCCTTTTGCCGGTGCCATCGCGGATCGGTTCGGCGTTTTGCGTGTGCTGATCGGCGGCTTGATCCTCTATGCCAGCGGACTGGTGCTGATGACGATGTCGAGTTCGCCCGCAGTGTTCACCATCACGTCAGGCGTTCTCATCGGCTTTGGCCTGTCCGGCTGCTCGTTCAACCTGGTGCTGGCCGCTTTCGGCAAGCTGTTGCCACCCGAGAAGCGCCCGATGGCGCTGGGGTTTGGCACTGCGGCGGGTTCATTCGGACAGTTCCTGTTCTCGCCGCTGGCGGTAGGCCTGATCGACGGAACGGGCTGGAGGATGTCGCTCATCGTCTTCGCCGCGTTGTTGCTCTCGGCCATTCCCCTCGCCTGGTTCCTGGCGACGGAGCCGCGCCAATCCTTGCCGACCGACAGCGAGGCTGACAGGCGCACCTTGATGCAGGTGCTGGCCCAGGCTTTCGGGCATACGAGCTACATTCTTCTGGTCCTGGGGTTCTTCACCTGCGGCTTCCAGCTCGCCTTCATCACGGTGCATCTCCCGGCCTATCTCAAGGATATCGGCATCAATCCCGGCATCGGCCCATGGGTGCTGGCATTGATCGGCCTGTTCAACATCATCGGCTCCATTGGATCAGGCTATGTGATGACCCGGATGCCTCGGCGCTATCTCCTGGCGATCATCTACACCCTGCGCTCCTTCGCCATCATTGCGCTGCTGGTGCTGCCGCCGTCCACGGCGCTGGTGCTGGCCTTCGGCGCGGCCATGGGGCTGCTGTGGCTGTCGACCGTGCCGCCGACATCGTCGCTGGTGATGACCATGTTCGGCACCCGCGACATGGCGATGCTCTATGGCTTTGCCTTCTTCAGCCACCAGGTCGGCGGCTTTCTGGGTGGGTGGCTCGGCGGCGTGTTCTACGAATGGTACGGCAACTACAATCTGGTGTGGTGGGGGTCCATCGCGCTGGGTTTTGCCTCGGCGGTCATCAACCTGCCGATCGTGGAGAAGGCAGCCCCTTCCCGAACGGTGCCGCAACCGGCATAAACAGGCGCGGAGCACCACCCTGCGCTTGTCGAGGGATGGCGGCTGTTCCATTGTTGCGGCAATTGCCCTTCGACAGGCTCAGGGTGAGGACAGAATATGACCAGTTTTCGTGCGTATGTCGTGGACAAGCCCGACGGGGTTTATACCGTCGCTATCAAGACGCTGACCGAAGCGGACCTGATGGATGGCGATGTCACGGTTCGCGTGTCGCATTCAACCGTCAACTACAAGGATGGCCTGGCGCTGACCGGCAAATCCCCTGTGGTGCGCAAGTTTCCGCTGATTCCCGGCATCGATCTCTCGGGCGAGGTCATGGCCTCTTCGAATATCGCCTTCAAGCCGGGGGACAAGGTGGTCCTCACGGGTTGCGGCGTGGGCGAGGTGCATCATGGGGCCTATGCCGGGATGGCACGGCTGAAGGCGGAGTGGCTGGTGCCCCTGCCCCCGACGCTGTCACCCGCGGAGGCCATGGCCATCGGGACGGCGGGCTTCACGGCCATGCAATGCATCATCGCTCTGGAGCGCCATGGCGTGACGCCAGAGCGCGGCCCGGTTGTTGTGACCGGTGCTGCAGGCGGCGTCGGTTCGGTCGCGGTGGCGATCCTGGCGAAGCTTGGCTGGCATGTCATTGCCTCGACCGGCAGGCCTGCGGAGGCGGACTATCTGAAAGGCCTCGGCGCGGCTGAAGTGATCGACCGCGCGGAGCTTTCCGGCCCGGTGAAAGCGCTGGCCCGCGAGCGTTTTGCGGCGGCTGTCGATACCGTGGGTTCGACCACGCTGGCGAATGTTCTGTCCATGATGAAGCATGGTGGTGCCGTGGCGGCCTGCGGGCTGGCGGGCGGCATGGATCTGCCAACCAGCGTGGCACCCTTCATCCTGCGCAACGTGGCGCTGCTGGGCGTGGACTCGGTCGGCTGCTCGCGCGATCTGCGTCTGGAGGTCTGGCGGCGGCTGGGGATCGATCTTGATCGGACGAAGCTCGATGCCATGACCAGCACCATCGGCTTTGATGATCTGCCCGCCACGGGTGCAGCGATCCTCGACGGCAAGGTCAAGGGTCGGATCGTGGTGGAGATCGGCTAATTCTTTGCCTTCCCCCTTGGGGGAAGGTGTCCTACCGCAGTCAAATGTTTGCAGACTGCGCAAGCTAGTCTTTATGCATGACGGATGAGGGAGAGCCTCGATTCGTCGTGTTTCTCCCTCATCCGGTCGGCATCCGCCGACCACCTTCTCCCAGGGGGAAGGCAAGACTGCGGAGCGATCCATGTCCAAACCCCGCACGGGTGGCCAGCTTATCGTGGACCAGCTGCTGGTCCATGGTGTGACCGATGTGTTCTGTGTGCCTGGCGAGAGCTACCTCGCCGTCCTTGATGCCCTGCATGATGCCGATGTGCGCATCACGGTGTGCCGACAGGAAGCCGGTGCCAGCATGGCGGCCGAAGCCGTGGGCAAGCTGACGGGCAGACCTGGGATCTGCATGGTGACGCGCGGTCCAGGCGCCACCAACGCGGCCCATGGCATCCACGTGGCCATGCAGGATTCCACCCCCCTCATCATGTTCGTGGGGCAGATCGAGAAAGGCATGCGCGAGCGGGATGCCTTCCAGGAACTCGACTACCGCGCCGCCTTCGGTGGCATCGCCAAATGGGCAACGGAGATCGATGATCCGGCCCGCATTCCCGAGCTGATTTCGCGGGCCTTCCATGTCGCCACGTCAGGACGGCCCGGTCCGGTCGTCATCGCCCTACCCGAGGACATGCTGGTCGAAACCGCCGAGGTCGCCGATGCGCCTGCATTCCGGCAGGTGGAGACACATCCGGGCCTCACACTGATGGCCGAGCTGCAGAAGCGCCTGTGGGCCGCCGAGCGCCCCATGGTGCTTGTCGGCGGCAGCCGCTGGAGCGAGAAGGCGGTGGAACGCCTCATCCGTTTCGCCGAGCGCTTCGACCTGCCGGTGGCGACCACGTTCCGGCGGCAATCGCTGTTTCCCGCGACGCATCCCAATTTCGCGGGAGATGGCGGGCTGGGCATGAGCGTCGCACTCGCCAAGTCCATCCGGGAGGCCGACCTGGTGCTGTGCATCGGCGACCAGCTCTCGGAAGCCTCGACCCAGAGCTATACGCTGTTCGACATCCCCGGAGATGGCCGCCGCCTGATCCATGTCCACCCTGATCCCAACGAGTTGAATCGCACCTATGCCACGGGGCTGCCCATCAACGCTTCGCCCGAAGGGTTCACGGCAGCGGTGGAAGGCCTGCAACCGCCCAACACCATTCGCTGGCGCGACTGGACAAAGGCGATCAACCAGAGCGCGGTGGCGCAAAGCGCACAGCCCACACGCTCACCTGGCGAGCTGCAGATGAGCGAGGTGATGATCTGGTTGCGCAACCACCTGCCCGAAGACACCATCATCACCAACGGCGCGGGCAACTACGCGATCTGGATCCACCGCTTCTATCACTTCCGCAAATACGGCACGCAGTTGTCGCCCACGTCCGGTTCCATGGGCTACGGCGTGCCTGCCGCTGTTGCGGCCAAGCGGCTCTATCCGGAGACGCCTGTGGTGTCCTTCGCGGGGGATGGCTGCTTCCTCATGAACGGTCAGGAATTTGCCACCGCGGTGCAATACGATCTGCCGATGGTGATCGTGGTCTGCGACAACGGCATGTATGGCACGATCCGCATGCACCAGGAGCGCGAATATCCCGGGCGCGTGTCTGGCACGGGCCTCAAGAACCCGGATTTCGCAGCCTACGCCCGGGCCTTTGGCGGCCATGGCGAAACGGTGCGCCGGACTGAGGATTTCGCGGCGGCGTTCAAGCGCTGCGAGGCATCAGGCAAGCCATCGATCATCCATTGCTTCATCGACAGCGAGGCGATCACGCCGGGCAAGACACTGAGCGAGATCAAGGCGGAGGCTGTGGCCAAGGGGCGGTGAGCGGCCACCTACCCTCGTCGCCTATTGCAGCTTCGGGTTCAGCGCATCGCGCAGCCAGTCTCCCAGCAGGTTGACCGCCAGAACCAGCACGGCGAGCGTCAAACCCGGAAAGATCACGCCCCACCATTCGCCCGAGAATAGGAACTGGTTGCCCACGCTGATGAGGGTTCCCAGAGACGGCTCGGTCGGTGGCAGGCCGACGCCCAGGAATGACAGCGTGGCCTCGGTGATCACGGCCAGCGCCAGGTTGATCGTGGCGATCACGAGCACCGGGCCCATGACGTTGGGCAGAACGTGGCGAAACAGGATGGTCGTCTTCGACAGCCCGATGAGCCTGGCGGCGTGAACGTAGTCCTTGTTGCGCTCGACCAAAGTGGAACCGCGCACCGTGCGGGCATACTGCACCCAGAAGGACAGCCCGATGGAGACGACC
>JANNFV010000505.1:0-2151 GCA_031380285.1 Hyphomicrobiales bacterium
CGGTCATCGCGACGGGCGGCACGAAGGTGACCCTGGTCTCGGCACCGGCCTCCCGGGCCTGTTTGCGCAACCCGGCGATATAGGCAGGGTCGCCCGGGCCACGGATGATCAGGGTATAGTCCTGCGGCCAAAACGGAACCGAAGCGATGCTGGCCTCCAGCCCGCGACCCGGCGTGACGATGCCGTGGTAGAGCACGCTGACAGTCTTTCCCGGGGCGCGTGCCACGGCGGAAAACGCCAAGGGCATGTTGCGGATGACCGTCGGGCGCACGTCCAGACCATGCACGGCCTTCAGCGCATCCGCGATGCCATCGGAAACACAGGTGACGAATGTCGCCTGTCTCGCCGCGTGTCCCTCGAAGGCCAGCAGGAAGGGCTGGTAGAAAAACCGCCAGAGCCCGCGATGGCCGTATTCATCCGTGGCGAATTCATGGGTGTCGTAGATCAGGGGGATGCCCTGGGCACGGGCCACCCGCAGGCCAGCGCCCAGCGAGGGCCAGTCATTGGCGATGATCAGGTCGAAGCGCCGTGCTCCAGCCAGATCGGCCATGACGCGGAACCACGGCTTCAGCCTCCAATAGGCCCGCTCGGCATGGGTCGGACCCAGACGGGCCAGCAGCAGCCAAAAGGCATTGCGGATGCGACCGGGGATGAGCGGGAGCGAGAGCACGCCCCGCCAGCGTGGCGCGTCAATCCCCGATCCGGGACCGCGCCCATCAACCGCAACAATCTCCCACTCTGGCTTGTCGCTCCTCCCGCCGGAGAATCCGAAGGCCGTGACTTGCCAACCACGCTCTGCCAGCGCATCACCCTGCCTGCGCACGCGCGGGTCGTCGGTGATCGGCGACAGGCTGAGCAACGCCACCCTGCGAGGACGGTCTGACGGCGGGGCAGGGGGCGCGGAAAAAGGCATGGGAAGCCGCTTCTGCACCACGCTTCCCGTCTCGACAAGCAGCATGCGGCTCATGGCATCGACAAGGCGTTTCGCCTCATCTAGAAGCGGCTTATTCTTGGAAAGTGCCTGATACGCCATGACGACGGAAACCATCAGCGAAAAGAACGCCTCGTTCTGGGATGAATTGTGCGGAACGCATCTCGCGACGTCGCTTGGCATCACGGACGATTCGCCTGCGTCGCTCCGGAAGTTCGACGACTGGTACTTTGCTTTCTATCCCTATCTGTTCGTGCACATCCCGTTCGAGGAGATGAAGGGCAAGGACGTGCTGGAAATCGGCCTTGGCTACGGCACGGTGTCCCAGCGCATCGCGGAATCGGGTGGGCGCTACCAGGGCCTCGATATCGCCGCCGGTCCGGTCAGCATGGCCAACCTGCGCATGGGACATGTGGGGCAGGGCGGCAGCGCGCAGCAGGGTTCGATCCTCGCCGCGCCCTTTGCCGACGAAAGCTTCGACTTCGTGGTGGCCATCGGTTGCCTGCACCACACGGGTGACCTGAAGAAGGCCATCGCGGAATGCCGCCGCGTGCTTCGGCCAGGCGGCAAGCTGATCTTCATGGTCTATTACGCCTATTCCTATCGCCGCTTCATCCAGGCCAGGGGCGATACGGTGCGCCAGATGCTCAAGGAATTGTTCGGCACGCGCAGCGTTGTCGGAGCCAGCGCCGCCATCGAGCGGGCGGCCTATGATGCCAATGCCGAGGGAGATGCCGCACCGCATACCGACTGGATCTCGATCCGGTCATTGCGCACATATTGCAAGGATTTCTCGGCCTTCTCCGGTCATATCGAGAACATCGACAATGGCGCTCCCTTCGAGAGGAGCCCGCCCCGCCGCGAACTGCTGAAGACCTGGTATCCGCGCTGGGTCGGCCTCGACCTCTATGCCACTGCGGTGAAATAGGGCGGGATGGCAACAGCCACGAACTGCCGCGGCATTTCCGGTCCGGAGTAAGCCAGAATCATGTGCGGACTCTTCGCCTCAGTCGGCTTCACTCCTGACGAGAAGCGCATCGACATCGTGGCGCATCGCGGGCCTGATGGACGCGGCTGGCAGGAATTCTCCTCCGCCTCAGGCCCTGTCGCGTTGGGTCACCGCCGACTTGCCATCATCGACCTGAGCCATGACGCGGCGCAGCCCATGCTGCACGGGCCGAGCGGATTGACCCTGGTCTTCAATGGCGAGATCTACAACT
>JANNFV010000510.1:0-1562 GCA_031380285.1 Hyphomicrobiales bacterium
CACCAGCACCAGTGTCGCGCCACGCTCGTTCTTCAGCTTGAACAGCAGATCGACGATCTGGCCGCCCGTGGTCTCGTCGAGATTGCCCGTGGGTTCATCGGCGATGAGAATGGCCGGATCAGGAGCCAGGGCGCGGGCCAGCGCCACACGCTGCTGCTCGCCACCCGAGAGCTGACCGGGATAATGCGAGAGACGGTCGCCAAGGCCGACGGCGATCAGTTCCTGCCGGGCCCGATCAAAGGCCGACTCCATGCCACCCAGCTCAAGGGGAACCGCGACATTCTCTAGCGCGGTCATGGTCGGGATGAGGTGAAACGACTGGAACACAATGCCGATGCGCCGCCCCCTGAACCGCGCCAGGCCATCCTCGTTCAGGACGCCGAGATCCTGCCCGTCAATGATCACCTTGCCCTGGTCCGCCCGCTCCAGCCCTGCCAGCGTCATCAGGAGCGTGGATTTCCCGGACCCCGAAGGCCCGACAAGGCCCACGGCCTCGCCCTTGCTGATCGCCAGATCGATGCCCTTGAGGATATGCACACGCGATGGCCCCTGGCCGAGGCTGAGATGGACATTGTCCAGCACGATGGCAGGTGGGCTGGTGCGATCGAGCATGGGAGAATGTGCCGGAAGGGTTGCGGGCCAAAGGACGGCCCTTGCGAAACAGCAGATTGAGACCGAGATAAGACACAGATGGACATTTTCAAAGCCAATCGGCGCTTTTGCCTCACCCTTGCGGCCCTGATAGTTGCCAGCACCTTGCCGCTTGCCGCTCAGGCGCAATCCAAAACCGTGCGGATCGCCGCTTTTGGTGACAGCCTGTCGGCGGGCTACAATCTCCCGGCGCGGGCAGCCTTTCCGTCGGTTCTGGAGCGCATGCTGAAAGCCAATGGCTTCACTGTCGCGGTCGAGAATGCTGCTGTTTCAGGCGATACGGCGACAGCGGGCAAGGACCGGCTCGACTGGTCCATCGCGGATGGCACCGATCTGGTGATCGTGGAGTTGGGCGCCAATGATGCGCTGCGCGGCATCGACCCGCGCATCACCGAGGCGGCGCTCGATGCCATCCTGACGCGCCTGAAGGAGCGCGGCATGTCGGTGATCCTGGCAGGCATGCTGGCCCCACCCAACAATGGACCCGACTACGCGAAGGCTTTCAACGGTCTCTATGCGCGCCTGGCCGAGAAGCATGGCGTGCCGCTCTATCCGTTCTTTCTCGACGGCGTGGCCGGACAGCCACGGCTGAACCAGCCCGATGGCATCCACCCGACGGCGGAAGGCATCGAGGAGATCGTCAAGCGGATCCTGCCCGTGGTGGAGACCGCCGTCAAAAAGCTTTCGGGACGGTAGCGCTTGGGCTATCAGCCGCATCAGCCCCCACATAGCCCTTCCCGGACACCATCATGAAATATCGCAAACTCGGCCGCACTGACCTTGATGTCAGCCTGATCTGCCTTGGCACCATGACCTGGGGGCAGCAGAACACAGAAGCCGAGGGCCACGAGCAGATGGATTACGCGCTCGATCAGGGCGTGAACTTCTGGGATACGGCCGAGCTTTATTCG
>JANNFV010000658.1:0-6574 GCA_031380285.1 Hyphomicrobiales bacterium
CTTGCTGTCCCTGCTGCAGGACCGCCCGCAAGCCTTCCAGCTCACGAACCTCTACTTCACCGATGGCGATGACGTGTTGCGCCTGCAGCAGGTGCGGGGCCTCCTGCAAGGCGAAGGCTGGTTCACCCCCATGATCCGCAATGTTGGCGACGGTGCGGGCCTGCACTCCCATTGGTCGCGCCTGGTGGATGCGCCCATCGCGCTGCTAATCCTGGCGGGCAAGCTCGTGCTGCCCCAAGCGGCGGCAGAACATCTCGCGCTGTTGCTGTGGCCGAAATTGGTGCTGGCCGGATTTCTGGCGATCCTGTTTCACGCGCTGATCCGCGAAGGCGGCCTTCAGGCTGCGGGTGCCTTCCTGATCATCATGGTCATGTCCACAACCGGCTTCATGCAGTTCCAGTTGCTGCGCATCGATCATCACAACGTGCAGATCGCCTGCGCCATTCTCAGCCTGGTGATGGCGACCTCGCGCTTCGCCACGCCACGGAGCATGATCGCAGCCGGAGCCATCGGCGGCCTCGGTCTTGCGGTGGGCTACGAGGCACTGCCGATGATCGCGATCATGGCGGGGCTTCTGGCGCTTGCTGCCCTGTGGGACCGTGCGCGGCATCCTCTCGCGCTCGGCTTTGCGACCGGGCTGTCCCTCATGCTGGCCGCCACCTTCGTGGCGACAGTGCGCCCGCAGGACTGGCTGGCGATCCCCTGCGATGCGCT
Organism: Hyphomicrobiales bacterium; assembly: GCA_031380285.1. Lineage (GTDB taxonomy): Bacteria > Pseudomonadota > Alphaproteobacteria > Rhizobiales > Beijerinckiaceae > JADCCX01. The sequence goes on from JANNFV010000658.1 coordinate 715, forward strand.
GGGGCTGAACGTCGTGCTGGCCGCTGGTGCCGGAGCGATCGGCCTGGTTGCGGCGGGACAATTCCGGGCAACGACCAGAAACTACGCCACGGCGCTTGGCCTGACCGCAGTGGTTGCAGCCATCGCCTTGCTGCGGCTCGAACCGGTCTGCGCGGGAGGGCCTTTCGCCCAGTTCGATCCCGCCATGGACGATCTGTGGCTGCGCCATGTCCGCGAAGCCCGCTCGCTGTTCGATATCGGTCGCGAAATGCCTGAACTCTGCCTCGCCATTGCCATCACCGTCATCGTGGGATGCGCTTTGCAGGCTTGGCAGTTCTTGCAGGCTTGGCAGTTCTTGCAGGTTTGGCAGGTCAAGCAACAGCCATCACCCGAAGCGCTGATGCGCCTCGTGATCTGCATCCTGCTGGCCGTCCTCGGCTTCCGCTTCCTCAAGATGATTTCCTACGCGCAGTTCTTCGCCTCCGTCTGCGCCGCGCTCGCCATTGCAGCGCTGCCGCGGTTCAGTCCTTCGGTATCGCCCGGCATCACCAGGGCGCTGGCGGTCCTGATGATGTGCACGGCGTTCCAGATCAATCTCACCTCCGCCATGGTCACCCTGCCGGCGGATCGGGAAGCCAATTCCCAACCCAATCTCTGCCAGCTCGAGCGCCATTTCGCGGCGTTGAAAGCGTTGCCGAGCGCGCGCATACTGCCGCAGCAGGATCTCGGCGGCTTTCTGGCGCAACTGCCGCAGCACCATGTCCTGACCGGCAACTATCACCGCCTCGACCGCGAGATCATGCATGGGGCCGCGATCTTCCGGGCCCCGGCCAGTGATGCGCGGCAGATGCTCTTCGACTGGAACATCGATCTGGTCGTGCTGTGCCAGGGCAAGGCCTTCTACCGCGGCACCGTGAACCCGGGCAGCCTGGCGGATCTGCTCACCCGTGATGCACCGCCGGGCTACCTGGTGGCCCTGCCCAGCGACGAGGGCAGCAAGGTCAGGGCATATCGCGTCACCCGGAACTGACGCCCTCGTTTGGTTCGCGCTTGCACGTAAAGGCCCTTGCCTTTTGCGGGGTACGGGTCTTGCATGGTCCGATGCACCGCCTGACGCGGTCGAGGGAGCCAGACCAATGCACCATCCAGCCGCTGATCGTCGCCAGTTTCTCGCTGGCGCGGGTGCCGCCAGCCTTGCAGCACTTACCCCGGGCCTCGCTCTCGCCCAGGCTGGAGCAACCGGAACAACCGGCGGCATGGCACTGGCCAACGCAACCCTGGCGACCGACGCAGCCGCTTACTTCGCGGCGGAAGAACCCTTCTTTCTGGAACTCGCCAAGGAATTCACGCTTGATCCCAAGGTCGTCTATTTCATGGCGGCCCAGAAAGGCTCCATGCCCAAGGCGGTGCTCGCCCGCATGAAGCAGGGCCTTGACCAGACGGCGGCTGATCCCTTCCCTGTCTATGTCGAACCGTCAGCGAAAACCCGCGAGGCCATCGCCAAATCCTACGGCACCACCACCGACCAGATCGCGATCACGCGCAATACCACCGATGCCCTGACCCTGGCGATGATGGGCATCGACTGGAAAGCGGGCGATGAGCTGCTCATGTCGCCGCTGGAGCATCCAACCGGCATCGCCATCGCGCTGCGCATCGCGGCCCGTTACGGCGTGGTGATCAAGCAATGGGGTATCCCAGTCGGCCCCAACGTGACGGCGGATGAGGTGGTGGCGGCGCTGGAAAAGCGCATCACGCCAGGCAAAACCAAAGTGATCTTCTTCTCGTCGCCGCTGTGGCCGACCGGCATGCGCCTGCCCGAGGCGAAGATCGCAGCAGCGGCGGTGAAGGCCGGAGCCATTACCGTCGTGGACGGCGCACATTACAACGGCATGATCGATCCGAAGCTGGATGAAACCGGCATCGATTTCTTCGGCCTGTGCGGCCACAAGTGGCAATGCGGTCCCGGCGGCACGGGCCTGCTCTATGTCCGCAACAAGTCCAACGCCGCCAATGGCTCCGCGCCGCCGAAGTTCCATCTCGTGCGCAGCCAGGCGCGCAACGTGCCCTTCGACGGCAGCCGCGGCAGCTTCGATATCGGTGCGGCGCTCTCCATGTATGGCTTTCCTGAGTCGGCTGACTGGCGTGCCCTGGGCGATGCGGTCGCGATGTGGGACAAGATCGGACGCGGGCGCATCGAGACCTGGCACCTGCGCCTTGGCGGCTATTTCCTTGACCGATTGGCCGATGCTTTCGGCGAAGACGCGATCCTGCGCCCTCGCAAGGACGCCGCCCTGCAGTCCGGCATCATCGGCTTCAACCCCTTCCCCAAGGCCGAGCAGCGCATGGACGACAAGCTCAACATCGAATTCCGCGCCCGCATGCTGAAGGACTACCAGTTCCGCATTTCCGGGCTTGGCGTCGGACAGGACGGCCTGACCCGTGGTGCTGACCCTGAAACGAAGATGTTCCCAGTCGGGTCCATCCCCAACCGCGATCCTGATACGCTGGCACCCAAGCCGATGGCCCACCCGCAGCGCGTCAACGCCTGCGTCTGGAACAGCCGCCAGCATGTCGATACCTTCGTCGCCGCGACAAAGGATCTGGTGGCGAAGATGACGGTTTAGCAGGTTGCTTTTGGCAGATACACGTCATGGCCGCGCTTGACGCGGCCATCCACGTTTATGCACCCAGGAAAGACGTGGATGGACGGGTCAAGCCCGTCCATGACGATGTGCCACCGCTTCCATCAAAAAATGGCCTAGCGGCCAGCGCTTTACCGCAGATAATCCGTCAGGTTCAGACGGCTGATGATCGCCGTTGACTGGTAGGCCGCCTGCATCTTGGTCTGGAGCGACAGCAGCTTGGCTGCCGTTTCCTCCTGGTTGATGTCCTCGACATCGGCGATGGCTGTTTCCACAAAGCTGATCTTCGTCTTGTGGCGCTCGTTTGCCATCTTCATGGTGGTCGCCGACATCGCGATCTCGACCTGGATATCCTGCACGCGCTGCTGGCCGCTGACCGTCCCGAGGCTGGTTCTCAGCCGGTCGGACATCGCCTGGAAGCGACCCTGGTCATTCGGATTGCCCGGGCTGAACGTCTCGGTGACGAAGACAGACATGCTCGCCATCAGACGGCGGATGCCCTCTTCATTGGCCTGCGCACCGACGCCCACGGTGAGCGACGTGTCCACCTTGGCCAGCTGCGTCATACGGGCGGACGGCGCCTGGTCATCGCCCTGGTACCAGATCACGGTGTTGGCCGCCGTGCCCGCCACCAGCGCAGTCGCGGTTGCAGGCGGACCGGAGACGCGCAGCGGCGGGCTGTTGAGCGACCCGGCAAAGAAGGCATCGGCGGCAGCCTTGGCGGATGCGGACGGCAAGCTCGTCGTCGCCTCGCGGTCGAGCGCCAGGCCGAGTGCTGCCCGGAGATTGGTGGCTGTCGCAGCAGGCGTGACGCCGATCTCGAATTCGCCAGCGCTGGCAACAGGCGAGAGCGGTGCCGCTTTTGCCGTCAGCGCCACGGATTGTTTCGTGCCGTCCGGCATGGTCAGCTCGAATCGCACCTGCTCGCCCGCCGCCGGATTGGCCGCCACGGTGAAGGTGATATCGGCGGGCGGTCCGGCAGTGAGCGCCGTGCTGATACCCGCTGACGTTGAAGATGCCGCGGTCAGCTTGAACCCGAAGGGATGCGTGCCGTCCTCGGTGAGCGAGGCCGTGGCACCCGCACCACCGCGTGTCACGCGCCCGGCGCTGGCGGCTACACCATAATCCGCAGCCTTGCGTTCGGTGACCAGTTGCGTCACCCCGGCGCGTCCGGCAGCATCCCCATTGAGAATGGTCTGACCATCCAGGACGGGCCGCACATCCGTGCTGCGTCCGGAGAAGAAATAGGTTCCATTGACTTGCACATTCAGATTGTCGATGGCTTCGTTGAAGCGATCCTTCACGTAGGTCTGGATCGAGGTCTTGCCGGACGCATCCGGATTGTATTGCGGCAGGAAGGTGAAGGACCGCACGTCGTCGCCCATCTTGCCCAGCTGGTTCAGATTGAGATCAAGCTGCTTGGCCCGGAACTGGAACGTCGTGATCGTGGATTGATAGCCCTCGACCTCGGAAAGCTTGGCCCGCATGTCGAGCGCGGTGATGCGCGACGCGCCCAATCCGCCGAAGGTTTCGGACTTCTTGCCGGTGGCGAGCTGGCGTTGCAGATCGTCCAGCGACAACCGCATGTTCGTCAGCAGATTGGCCGCGTTGGTCGATCTGAAGGCACCGGGTGCCAGGGGAGAGATGGGCATCTATCAGGCTCCAATTCTCAGCAGGGTATCGAACAGCTCCTTCACCGCGCCGATCACGCGCGCATTGGCGGCATAGGCGTTCTGGATCTGCACGAGGTCCGACATTTCCTGGTCGATCGAAACGCCGGATGTCTCGGAGAACCGCGCCTCGACCGAGCGCAGGACCAGCTTCTGCCCGTCATCGATGTTCTGGGCCTGGGTGAAGTTGGCACCCTGGTCTTCCACCACACGGCGGGCGAATTGCGTGACGCTGGTCCGGATGCCGTTGGCCGGATCGCCAATGCCGGAGCCGGCGGAGAAGCTGCGCTGGGTGTTGGTCAGCCGGTCCATCAGCAGGCGCGGCCGCGTGCTGTCGCCCTGGGGCGTCACCGAGCCCGGCGTCGTGTTGTAGACCACGAGCTTCGATGTGTCCGCGACCAGATTGCCATTGACACCGATGCGTCCGGCAAAGCCGCGCTTCTGCGGATTCAAGCCGTCCAGCGACCCCGTGTAGGGGACATTGCCTGCGGCAGCATCCACGAACATCTGCAGCTCGGGGCCTTCGCCCGTGAGGCCGGAAACCGAGAAGCTGGCGCGGGTCCCGGTCACGGTGTTGCCGCCGCCGGCATCCAGCACGCGCAGCACGTTGCCGGGCTGGAGCGAAACGCTGAAGCCGCCGCCAAGCGCCGTCGACACTGCGGTCTGAAGCCCGGCGAAACCCGTGCTGCGGTCAAAGCGGATGATGGTCGCTCCGCCCTCGCCTTCCGATGACGGGATCGGGTTGGGTGCCGCGCCGTCCGTGGCAATGAACTGGAAACGTTTCGGACCGGTGGGCGTGTTGACGTCGATCGACAGCGTATTGCCCGCTTTCATGGCAAGCGTGGCTGGAGCCAGCACATCCGGCAACACCACGTCGAACCCGGCATTCACGCCTGTCGTCACCGATGTCGTCGGATTGCGATCCCCCAGCGACGCGGCCAGCCCAGCGGCCAGATCATCCAGTTGCGTCTGTGCCTCGACCAGCACCGTGTCGCGCATCTCGATTTCGGCGGCGATGGAGCCGGAGCGGAAGAGGCCACCGGCAATCAGATCGGCGCCTGTGCCGGTCGCCGTCGCGATGCGGATCGTGCCAACGCCACGCGTGGTCGGATCCGAGGTGAAAAGGTCATTCGCATCGATGCTGGAACGGGCATCGAAGGTCAGCTGGACCGAGGTGCCTGGCCCGTAGAGCTGCAAGCCGCCATTCGTGAAGATGTTGATGCTGCCATTGGCCTGGGGCGAGACATTGACCTCGATGAGCCCGGAGAGTTCGTTGACCATCCGGTCGCGCTCATCCAGCAGGCCCGCAGAATTGGCGCTGGTGACACCCTGGCTGAACACTTTGGCTTCGATGCCCTTGATGTTCGTGAGCAGTTGGTTGACGCGCGTCACACCGGTTGAGATGTTTGTCTCGGCATTGTTGCGCAAGGTCTGGACATCGGCGGTCAGGCCATTGAGCTGGCCCGCCATCTGCTGGGCGTTGGCAATCACCTGCGAACGCGCCGTGAAATCCGATGGATTGCTGGTCAATGCCTGCAAAGCGGAAGCAAAGGAATTGACGACGCT
>JANNFV010000660.1:0-3836 GCA_031380285.1 Hyphomicrobiales bacterium
CAGGGCGACGAATTGTTGCTGATGGGCCTGAGGTTGCGCGAGGGCATCGACCTTGCCCGCTACGAGCAGCTTTCCGGGCGCAGCATCAATGCCCGACAGATCGCCTTCCTCACGGGAGATGGGCTTGTCGAATCGGTCGGCAACAGCCGTTTGCGGGTGACACAGGCCGGATTTCCTGTGCTTGATGCCATCGTTGCCGACCTTGCGGCATGACGGGAGCAGCGACCATGGGCCAGCGGACCGCAACGATCACGGGGCTGACCGGCTTCATCGCGGCGCATACGGCAGCGCTTTTGCTCGAGCGCGGATACGGTGTGCGCGGCACGGTACGCGCCGTCAGCAAGGCGACGGACAATCCGAAGATCATGGGCCTGCCGGGTGCATCCGAACGGCTTGAACTGATCGCGGCGGACCTGCTGGCGGATGGTGCGTTTGATGCGGCTGTCACAGGCGCGGACTGCGTGTTCCACATGGCGAGCCCCTACAGCCTGGAGTTCAGGGATGCCCAGAAGGATCTTGTCGATCCGGCAGTTCTGGGAACTCTCAATGTGCTGCGGGCTTGTGCTGGCGCTCCGTCGGTCAAACGCGTCGTCCTGACATCTTCCATGGCCGCCGTGACGGATGAACCGGATGGCAGGGTGCTGACCGAGGCGGACTGGAACACCCGGAGTTCGCTGACACGCAACCCCTATTATTTTTCCAAGAGCGAGGCGGAGCGGGCGGCCTGGGATTTCATGGAGCGCGAGAAGCCCGGCTTTGATCTCGTGGTGATCAACCCCTTCCTGGTGATCGGCCCGAGCCTGACACCGGGGCTGAACACCTCCAACCAGATCATCGTGGAGGCGCTCACCGGCGTCTTTCCCGCCATCATGCAGTTGAACTGGGGCATGGTGGATGTGCGTGATGTGGCGCTGGCGCATGTGCTTGCAGCGGAAACGCCTGCAGCCAAGGGGCGCTATCTCTGCGCCGCAGAGAACATCACCATGCGGCATCTGATCGATATCCTGAAGCCACTGGCCAAGCCAGGCGACACACTGCCGACGCGGGCCATCGATTTCTGGCTGGGTTCCTTCATCGGGCGCTTCTTCGCCTTCACCCAGCCGCCGGGTGCGGCCAGCTACATGAAGACTCATCTTGGCCGATCCGTGCAGTTCGACACGAGCAAGATCAAGCGTGAACTTGGCCTGCGATATCGCCAGATCGACTCCACGCTGGCGGAAACGGTTACCGACTTGAGGGCCTGGAAACACCTGGCCTGAGCGCGACGTTTCTCGACGCAAACATGTCATGGTCGCGCTTGACGCGGCCATCCACGTTTATGGGCCGCAGAAAGACGTGGATGGTCGGGTCAAGCCCGTCCAAGACGACGTGCCACTGTTTCCATCAAGAAACGTCATGCTTTAAGCGAGGAATCCGGTGCCAATGACACTGGGGCAATCAAGTCTTGTATAAGACATAAGACTTGGGTTAGAAGGCCAAACGCCCTTTTCATGAACCCTGGCCATCCGGCCTCGTCCGCACGTCATGGCATCCGTTCTTTCCATCGGCATCGCAGTTCTGGACTATGTGTTCCAGGTCGAGACGATGCCCCAGCGCCCGGAAAAATTTCGCTCGCAGCGCATGGCGACGGTCGGCGGCGGAATCGCGGCGAATGCTGCTGTCGCCATCGCACGGCAAGGGGGTCGCAGTTTTCTCGTCACCCGGCTGGGCGATGATGGCCTTGGGCAGATGATCCTTGATGATATCAGCCGCGAAGGCGTCGATGTCAGCTTGTCGCGCCGCTTCGAGGGAAAGCGTTCGCCCCTCTCCTGCATCCTCGTGGACAAGGCGGGAGAACGGATGATCGTCAGCTACAGCGATCAGGATATCCCCACCACCACAGAGTGGCTTCCGACTCGTTTACCTCCCGGCATCGACGCAGTGCTGGGAGACACGCGCTGGGAAAATGGCTCCCGCCACATGTTCGGCCTTGCACGGGCGGCTGGCTTGATTGCGGTGCTGGATGCCGACCGCAAGCCGGAGGATGACACGCTGATCGGACTGGCAACCCATGCCGCGCTGTCCGCCCAGGCCTGCCAAGAGATCACGGGAGAGCGGGACGTCGCGGCTGGCATTGCCATGCTCCGCAGACGTTACAGCAATTGGCTGGCCGTCACCGACGGAGCCAATGGCGTTTACTGGACCGACGGCGAGGCGATTCGTCATTCACCGGCGTTTCAGGTCGCCGTCGTCGACACGCTGGGCGCCGGAGACACCTGGCATGGGGCCTTCACGCTTGGGCTCGCGGAAGGCATGGGCGAGGCTGCGGCCATCCGCTATGCTTGCGCTGTTGCCGCCATGAAATGCACCCGCTTCGGCGGACGGGAGGGCATACCCTCCCGCTCGGAAACAGAACTCTTCCTGAAGGAACACGCCTGATGGCCAAAACATCAAAAAATACCAAAGCCAAGGAAGGCGTGAATGCTGCGTCATCCAGCGGTCTATCCGCTGGCAAGCTCTGGGGCATGCGGCGCATGGCGGATGCAAACGGCGTGTTCAAGATGACCGCCGTCGATCAACGTCCGCCCATCAAGAACCCGATCAAGGAAAAACGCGGTCTGCCAGAAGCGCCGTATGAGGACGTTGCGGGATTCAAGCTGATGCTGGTGGAGGAGCTCCAGGCCGAGAGTTCCGCCATGCTGCTTGATCCGCATTTCGCTTTGCCGAAAGGTCTCAGCATCCTGTCGCCGACCAAGGGCATGATCGTGACGCTAGAAGACTCGATTTTCGAGGAAACCAAGGGTGGCCGTCTCTCCAGCGAGATCGACGATTGGTCGGTCGAAAAGATCAAGCGGGCGGGCGGCGATGCGGTGAAGGTTCTGGCCTGGTATCGCCCGGATGCCAGCCCATCCGTCCGCATGAAGCAGAAGGATTTTGCCCAACGCATCGGCGAGGCCTGTGCCCGCTACGATATCCCCTATCTCTTCGAACTGCTGGTCTATCCTCTCCAGGGCGAGGCCAACCAGACCAAGGATTATATCGAGATGGCGGCCAAGCACTCCGACCATGTGCTGGAGAGCGTTCACGCTTTTTCGTCGGCTAACTTTGGTATCGATATCTTCAAACTCGAAAGTCCTTTGCCCGCAAAAGCTGTTCCCAGCCTGTCAGGCGACGGGGCGGCCAAGGTCCAGAAGCTGTTTGTCGAAATGGGCAATCTGGCCGGTCGCCCCTGGGTGATGCTGTCCGCAGGGGCCGGCATGGCGGAGTTTCGCAATGTGATGGAGCATGCCTATGCCGCTGGAGCCAGCGGCTATCTCGCGGGCCGTGCGATCTGGCTCAAGCCGTTCCAGCATTTCCCTGACTGGAATGCCATCCGCAACGGATTGCGCACCGAAAGCCTGCCCTACATGCGGGATCTGAATGCTTTGACAGACGCAAAAGCAACGCCCTGGCACAAGCACCCGCTTTATCTCAAACACGCCGGGGTGCAGCATGAAGATGCAACATTCCGCAAACATTACAGCGGCTTCGGCAAATGACAGCGATGCGATTGGGTGTTCTGGCGCTGGCGCGTCCCACGTTCGATGTGCCCTACGCCGAGGAGATGGCGGCGAAGGCGTTTGCCCGCCTGGATGAAAGCGGCGTGGTGACCGTGGGGCCGCGGACCTTGCTGTTTGATGCGGATGCAGCGCGACAAGCCGCAGCAACCTTGCGACATGAAGCGTTGGATGGCCTGCTCCTCTTGCAGGTCACGTTCACCGATGCGTCCATGACGCTTGAGCTCGCGCGCTCCATCTCCGCACCTCTGGCGATCTGGGCTTTCCCGGAACCACGGAGTGGCGGACGACTGCGCCTCA
>JANNFV010000715.1:0-13263 GCA_031380285.1 Hyphomicrobiales bacterium
ATAATGCTCGGCGTGCTGGAGATAGCTCTCCGCCATCACGGTGTCGCTGGCGGTATGGGCATCCCTGGCGAGCTGGACATATTTTTCCGCGATGTGCTGCGGCGTGCCGCGCACCTTCACGTCAGGCCCGTTCGATTCATATGACCGGGTCAGGGGATTGGGGCCGCGCCTGCTGCTGCCATTGTTGTTGTTGTTGCTGCGGCCACCCCGCATGCGGTTCTTCTGTCCGGGTCTCATTCATTTTTCCTGGTTGGAAAGCGCGTTCATGAAAGTTCAGGGCATCCCACAAGGTCTGCCGAGACGTCAGCGGGGCCCCTGGCCCTCCGCCGACGATTTGACTTGAGAATGATCAAAAGCGCCCCTGCGCCCTGTCCGATCATCGCAATCGTTGCAATGATCAAAGCCCCTCGAAACCGCCGTCTTGCCATGAATTGTGAGGTTGAGCAGTGGAGCAAACGATTTGCTCGACACCTGATTCGAAGTTCCTACCGGTTCACGCGGCTCTTGGCAAGGGTTTTACCGTCTTTTGGGTTTTGCCGCCTTATCCACGGGATGGGCAAGGTGACAGGCGCGGCATCCTGCTGTTACGAATCCCGCATGGCCTTCATTCCCGAACTCCCGGTCCTGCTTGCCTACAGCGTTGCGTGCTTCGTGCTGTGCATCACGCCGGGGCCGGACATGAGCCTTTTCCTGTCACGCACCATGGCGGGCGGCGTGCGTGCGGGGCTGGCCTCGATGCTGGGAGCCAGTGCCGGCTGCCTCATTCACACCATCCTGGCCGCCGTTGGTCTCTCGGCCATCATTGCTGCATCGCCCGGCACCTTCCTGGCGATCAAGATCGCGGGGGCGCTCTACCTGGCCTGGCTGGCGGTGGATTCGCTGCGCAACGGCTCGGCACTGAACGTGCGGGAGGGTGGCGGCCCAGAGCCGTCGCTGGCCCGCGCCTTCGCCCTGGGCGTGATGATCAACCTCTCCAATCCCAAGGTCATCCTGTTCTTCGTGACCTTCCTGCCGCAATTCATCTCCGCCGCTGATCCCCATGCTGCGGGAAAGCTCGCTTTCCTCGGGTTCTACATGGTGGTGTTCAGCGCCCCCATCGCAGCCCTGATGATCCTGGGGGCGGAACGGGTGGTGACGAGCCTGAAGCAGCGCCCGCAGATCATGCGGTTCATCGATTATCTGTTCGCCGGGATTTTTGGGGCGTTTGCGGTGAAGATATTGCTGACGGATAACCGCTGAATCCTCCAGACCAGAATCAGATCTGGATACCCCTGCGCTCGGCGAATTCTCCAAGCTGGCCGCGCAGCGACGGACACCCATCGCAATCCACCAGCATGGCATCGAGCGCCCCAGCAGCTTCGCCGACATCCAATCCCAGCAGCATGGCCTTTACAGGGCCGACCGCCGCAGGCGACATCGAGAGGTTGCGGAAGCCCATGGCGAGCAGCGCCAGCGCCTCCAGTGGTCGTCCCGCCATTTCACCGCAGACCGTGACGGGCTTGCCTGCGGCCTCGGCCTTGCGGGCAATCTGGCCCAGCGCCCTGAGCATCGAGGGGTTGAGCGTATCGAAGCGGCCGGACACGCGACGGTTGTCACGGTCAACCGCGAAGAGGAACTGCATCAGGTCGTTGGAGCCGACGGACACGAAATCCACGTGGTTCAGCAGGTTGTCGAGATCGAACAGCAGCGAGGGCACTTCCAGCATCGCGCCCAGCTTCACGTCGCGGGGCGCCTGGTGCCCATGCTTGGCGAGATAGGCCCGCTCGCGGTCCAGCATCGCCTTGGCCTGGCGGTACTCGTCCACGGTCGCAAGCATGGGTAGCATGATGCGGGCCGTGCGCCCGGCGCAGGCCTTGAGGATGGCCCGCAGCTGCGCCTTCAGCAGGGCCGGACGATCCAGGCCGATGCGGATGGCCCGCCAGCCCAGCGCCGGGTTCTCCTCCTCGACCTTGCGCATGTAGGGCAGGATCTTGTCGCCACCGATATCCAGCGTGCGGAAGGTGACGGGCTTGCCGCCCGCCGATTGCAGGATGGCGCGGTACAAGGCCTCCTGCGCCTCGGCGCGGGGCATGGAGGGTGCCACCATGAACAGGATTTCCGTGCGGAACAGGCCGATGCCAGCGGCATTGACTTCGGACAATTGCGGCATGTCGACCAGCAGACCGGCGTTCATCTGCAAGGTAACGGCCACGCCATCCTTCGAGACGGACGCCACGTCGCGCAGCGCCCGGTATTGCTCCTGCCGCCTCGCACCCAGCCTCGCCTTTTCGGCGTAGCTCGCCTCGACAGTGGCGGGTGGGCGCACCTGGACATCGCCGGTGGAGCCATCGACGATGATGGCATCACCCTGCTCGACAAGGCTGGTGATGCCCTGCACCTCGCCAACGCAGGGCACGCCGAGCGCCCGGGCCACAACCGCGACATGGCTGGTGGAGCCGCCTTCCTCCAGGATCAGGCCGCGCAGGCGCGAACGCTCATATTCCAGCAGCGCCGCCGGACCCATGGCCCGCGCCACGAGAATCGCGTTTTCCGGCAACGACCCCGCCGCCAGCGTGAAAGCCTCGCCGGTCAACTGGTGCAGCAGCCGGTTGGCGAGATCATCCAGATCATGCAGCCGCTCGCGCAGATAGGGGTCGGTCTGGCGCAGCAGCTTGGCCCGCGTGTCGGATTGCACGCGCTCCACTGCAGCCTCGGCGGTCAATCCGCTGCCGATGGCCTCGCGCAGCCGCCTGAGCCAGCCGCGATCATGGGCGAACATGCGGAAGGTCTCGAGGATTTCGCGGTGCTCCCCCGGACCCGAGCCATCGCCATCGATCAGCACGTCGATGGAGGCCTGCAGGGCCTGGATCGCTTCTTCGAGACGCCGAACCTCGGCTTCCGGATCATCGGCCACCAGGTTCTTGATCACCACGCGCGGTTCGTGCAGCACCACATGGCCGAGGCCCACGCCGTCGGCGATGGCGACACCCGTCAGCGACAGCGCCTTGCGCAGCGCCGTGCCGCCGGAGGCCGGATTGGCAAGCGCTTCCAGTTCGCCGCCTGCCACCATCTCGGCGATGACCATCGCGGTGGTCTGCAGCGCTTCCATTTCCTCTTCGGTATAGGTGCGCCGCGTGGAGTTCTGCACGACCAGCACGCCGATGGTGTTGCCGGCCCTGAGGATCGGCACGCCGAGGAAGGAATTGTAGATCTCCTCGCCCGTCTCGGGCTTGTAGGAAAAGCGCGGATGGGTCTGGGCATCGGAAATGCTGAGGACATCTGCCGTCTCGGCGATCAGGCCGACTAGGCCCTCACCTGCCCGCATGGTGGTGAGGTGGACGGCCGAGCGGTTCAGGCCTTCGGTGGCATAGAGTTCCAGCGTGCCATCGGCCCGCAGGATATAGACCGAGCAGACCTCGGCCACCATGTTGCCCGCGATGAGCACGACGATCCTGTCGAGGCGCTCCTGCGCGCTGACCGGATCGGCCATGACTTCCCGGAGCCGTCTCAGCAGGACGCGCGGTCCGGTCAGCACCCCCCGCATCTGTCGCCTCTTCTCATGCCCAAGCCGCAGTCCATTTCCTTGCTATAGGTGATGCGCCTTGCAAGGGGCAAGCCATTCACGGCCAACCCTAACGTCAAGTCTTCGCGATCAAGCCGTTGTTTTGCTGCCCGCGTTAACCCGGTGACAAAACTCTGCTGCTATCCTGCCATCAGTGTTGCGTAAGGGTTCCCATGTCCGTCCATGCCTCGGAAGAAGAGAATCACTGGCCGGGCTATGTCGATGCCCTGACCACGATGACGATGATGCTGATCTTCGTCATGACGATTCTCGCCGTCGCCATCTTCGGTCTTTCCCAGAACGTGTCGCGCAACATGGTCGAGAAAATCGCCAAGGCCGTGAACATCGACGACGTGTCCAACACCGAGAACACGGATGACCTGGCATCACGGGTCGTGGCCAAGCTGGAGATGCAGCAGCGCGACACCATGCTGGCCAAGGCGGGACAGGACGGCTCGGGTGGCAAACGCCTCGAACTGGCATCCAGCGAGGGCAATGGAGCGGAGGCCGAGCATCGCCTGGCCTCGGGCGACACCGCCGCTCGACCGACACCCGTAGCGGCGCAGGTAGACCAGAGACCTGCCTTCATCACCGTTTCCTTCCAGAAGCGGGCGACAGGGCTCGACAGCCAGACCAGCGAGAAGATCAAGGCCGCCATGGGTGAGGGGCGGAACTTGCAAGACAATATTGAGATCAAGGCTTTCGCCGAAACATCCGGCGCCGTCAGCGATTCCCGCCGCATCGCCTTCTATCGTCTGTTGAACCTGCGCAGCCAGCTGATCGAGATGGGCGTACCAGCTGACCGCATCAAGGCGACCATCGAAAACTCGGCAACCCAGAATTCCGGTGACATGGTCCGCATTGATCGCGCCAAATCAGGGTAGGCCGTGAACTCATCCGGGCCGACTATGGCTGATTGTCCGGCATTTTAATCATTTCTTTCTGGCTTTCCACCACACTGACAATTCAGAGACTGAAACAGGCCGTATTTCATGAAAACGCCGGAAGTATCCGCGCCCATCGCCGCCTTGAAGGCAACGGTGAATTCCCAGCTGAAGCGCATGGTGATGGTGATTACCGCCATTGTCGCGCTCGTCGCCTATGCGCATCATTTCGTCTGGAGCGGCATCCAGTCCAACATCTATCTCAACGGACTGATCATCGGCCTCTTCATCTTCGGCATCTGGCTGTCGTTCAAGCGCATTCTTGCGGTGCGCAACGATGCCCTGGCCTTCGCAGCGCTGGAGGAAGCCTATACCGACATGCGCACCGAGCGCGTCGAGGCCATGGATGACCCCTATTGGCGCCACTACCGTGCCATGGAACCCGGCATTGTCTTCTCGAAGCCCAAATCCATCGGCCACATGTTCGTGCTCGCCTATGACGAGGTGCTGCGGAGCAAGCACCTGCAGATTTCGGTCGCGACGCTGCAGAACATCACGCATGGCATCGACAGCCGCCTGGCGGAAGAGCGCTCGCTGGTCAATTATCTCACCGGGCTGCTGATCTTCCTGGGCCTGATCGGCACCTTCATCGGCCTGATGGAAATGGTCGGCTCGATCGGCACGGTCATCTCGAACCTGACGGGGTCTTCTTCGGGCAATCCGACGGAGGCCATGCAGCGGCTGCTATCAGACCTCCAGAAACCGCTCTCGGGCATGGCTATGGGCTTCTCCTCGTCGCTTTTCGGCCTGTTCGGATCGCTGACACTGGGCATGATGGCGCGCTTCGGCTCGCGCTGCCAATCCGCCCTGAAGGAGAACTTCGAGGGCTGGCTGGCCAGCACCACGCATCTGGAGACCGGCAAATCAGGCGATGTCGGCGAACTGGCAAGGCTGATCGCCGATGGCATCATGGGTGGTCCGGGCGAAAAGGGTTCGGGCGGTGGTGGTGGCGGCGGCGGTGGGGCGCCTGTCATGTCGGATATGGGGCTGGTGGCCACCATGGCGCAGGGCTTCAGCCGCATGCAGACCACGATGGAATCGATGAACCAGACCTTCCCACGCATGGTCGAGGTGCAGAACGAGCAGATTGCCGTGATGAAGGCGCTGCTCGCCTCGTTCGACCGTCTGGGCGTCGACACCAACGATGTACGCGAATCGACGCGTGAAGCCTCGGTCATTGGCCATGCCACGAACGAGAGCCTGCAGGAAATCATCAACCTGACGCGCACCACGGAACAGCGGCTGACCAGCGGTTTCAACGGCATGGCGCATGTGATGGAAGTCACCGGACAGGCCTATCTCGATGGCCTGCGCCGCCTCACCGCCGAGAATTACGAAACGAATACCCGCTTGGCCAAGCTGCTGGATGTGAAGGCAGCGGGCGACAAGATCGCGGAAATCGCGGTGTCGATCGAATCCAAGGTCAAGGGCGGCGTCGGCAACATGAGCGTCGCGCTCGACCGGACGGCGACAGCGCTCGAAACCGGCATGCAGCGCATGGCCGCCGAACAGGCTGACCTGAAGCAGGTGCTCATCCAGCTGCAGACTGGCAACAATGGTGGCGTTTCCGCCGATTTCGAGGACAAGATCACGGCGGGCTTCTCCGAGCTGTCGCGCTCGATGGAGACCGTGTTCGCCGCCTATGCACAGATCGTGAACCGCAGCCTGGTTGCCAATGCCATGGGGGCGGGCGAAGGAACCTCCGCTCCTGCCGCCATCGCGACCCAGGCCCAGGCCGTGCTGCCCGAGCACGAAGCGAAACAACAGGCGAAGCCGGATGTCGATCACGACGCCCTGCGCCGCCGCCTCTATTCCGCTGCGGCCTCGGGCATGCGCAGCGGCAATGTCGTCTGACAGGAGCCGCTGACCCATGATGACCTCGCATGACGGATCTGCTTCTGGACAGATGGCTCCGGAACTCTCCACCACCGAAGCGCAAAAGCGCCTGATCGGCTCGGTGGTCAAACTCAAGCCGGCGGGATTGTTCTCGCGGCTGTTCTCGCGTGGTGGTGTCAAGGCCATCATCGGCGAGAAGCAGGATCGCTGCTGCGTCGTCAGTGTCATGGTGCTCGTCGACAAGACCATCCCGCTCGATGGCATGATCATGGCCATCGGACAGAACGGCGCGACATTCCGCCCGGCCTCCGCCTATATCCTCGATCGCGGTCGCCAGGAGGTGCTGTTGCGCTTCGCCGAGCGCGAATTGCGGGGCAAGATTTCGTCGGTTTCGCCGCAAGGCTACGACATCGCGTTCCAGACACCCATGTCGCCATCCGCCGTTCAGGACATCGTGCGCCAGTTCGGTCGGGACTCGGTGGGCAGCGATGCGGGAGCGGCAATCGGCCGGCTCTCCTGACGCCGCGGGACGAACCGATGACTCCGCTCGAACGCCTGAAGTTGAGCGTTGCTCCGTTTGAGATGCCTCAGGCGCGGCCAATGCCTGAGCCAATCGTGGCTGCACCAGTGCTGGCTCCAGCGCCCGTTATGATGCCTGTGGCGGCCCCGCAGGTCGTTGCGCAGCCCGCGCCCGTGTCACCCGCTTCACCTGCCCCACCCGCTTCACCTGGCATGGCGCTCCCCATCAACCCCGTCAAACCCGTGGTTGCCCTCGCCCCACGCGCGCGCTCACGTCGAGGCGAAACATCGAACCGGGCCTACAGCCGCAGGGCAGCATCCGCAATCGACAATGACATTGATCCAGCCCAGTTGATCCGACCTGTCGCGGAAATTGCGGTGGCGACGGCCTCTGTCCTGGCCTTTGGAGCGGCATTCGCGGCAGCAGGCATCTTGCCAGCATTGCATCTGGTTCCCGCAGAGGCCGCCCTGCCGCTGGCTTTCATCGGTGCGGGGCTGTCGGCCTGCCAATCCACCCTTGCCATGAGGCGCTGGAGGCGGGGTCGCCAGGCGCTCAAGCTGGTCGAGGAGCGGGCGCGACGCCGGGGCATCACCGATCCGCTGACGGGACTGGCCAACCGGGCGGGTTACCGCCTGATGGTGGAAGATGCGCTGGCCAGCCGCACGCCGCAGCAACAGCTCGGCGTGGTCTACATCGACCTCGATCGTTTCAAGGAGGTCAACGACAATTTCGGCCATGAAATGGGTGACAAGCTGCTCTGCGCTGTCACGGCCCGCCTGGGTGAAATCGCGGAGGGCCGCGCCATCGGTGCCCGCCTTGGCGGTGACGAATTCGCGCTTCTGGTCGATGGCTGCGACAGCGCGGCCGAGATCATGCGCATCGGCGAGGACATCAGCCGGCACATGGGCCAGCCTTTCGTGATCGATACTGCGGAATTGATCATTGGCGGCTCCGTCGGCGTGGCGATCTCCCCTGATGACGGTCTGGAATTTTCCGAACTGGTGCGCCGCGCCGATATCTCGATGTACCGGGCCAAGAGCGCCGGTCGGGGCACCTGCATCCGCTTCGACGCCAGCATGGAGGACAATCTCCGCAAGAAGAAGGTGATGGAAAACGAGATGCGCCATGCCATCGAGCGGGGCGAGATGCGCATGGTCTATCAGCCGGTCTTCGCGGCGGATGGCGAGACGATCCGCGGCGTGGAAGCGCTGGTGCGCTGGCAGAACCCGACGCTCGGCTTCGTGTCGCCCGGTGATTTCATCCCGCTCGCCGAGGAAACCGGTCTCATCGCCAGCATCGGCGAATGGACAGTGCGCCGCGCCCTGCAGGACGCGCAGAGCTGGCCGGATATCGGCCTTGCCGTCAACGTCTCTCCCGCCCAGTTCCGCGCCAAGGGCCTGGCCAAGTCGATCATCGACATGGTCGCGGAATCGGGCATCGAACCCAAGCGCGTCGAGATCGAGGTGACCGAGGGCGTGCTGATCCGCGACGCCGAACGTGCGGCGGCGACGATCAAGGAATTCCACGATGCGGGCATGAAGGTGGCGCTCGATGACTTCGGCACCGGCTTCGCCTCGCTCAGCTATCTCCGCCGCTTCCAGTTCGACAAGCTGAAGATCGACCAGGTCTTCGTGCAGACCCTCAGCACCGACCGGGCCAGCGGCTCAGGCTCGGCGGCGATCATCCACAACGTGGTGGCGCTTGGCCGCTCGCTCGGCATGACGGTGCAGGCGGAAGGCGTGGAAACGCTGGAGCACCACATCTTCCTGCGTGCCGCCGGTTGCCATTGCCTGCAGGGCTATTATTTCGCGAGGCCAATGGAGAAGGAGGCGTTCGACATCTTCCTCGTGCAGAAGCGCGGCCTGGGCTACGAGAACCGCTACTACGCATAGGAGCCGATCCCGGGGCAATTCAAGCACGCCATGCCCGTGCTTGACACGGGCATCCACGTCTAAAGGGCAGCAAAACGTGGACGCCGGGGATTGACTGGTCCTGGGGGCGATTCAGACGCGGTCCTCCAGCGGGAAGACCTTGGCGGGGTTGAGCACCCATTGCGGATCGAACACGGCCCGCGCCCGCATCTGCTGGTGCAAGTCGGCACGGTTGAACTGGTGGATCATCAGGTCTCGCTTCTCGATGCCCACGCCGTGCTCGCCGGTCAGGCAACCGCCCACCTCGACGCAGAGCTTGAGGATATCCATGCCGGCCGCTTCCGCCTTCTCGGCTGAAACCGGATCATTGACGTCGTACATCACGAGGGGATGCAGGTTGCCGTCTCCGGCGTGAAAGACATTGGCGACCCTGAGGCCATAGCCCTTCACGATCTGGTCGATGCGCGTCAGCACCTCGGGCAGGCGACCCGTCGGGATAGTGCCATCCATGCAGATGTAATCGGCGATGCGGCCGGTGGCGCCAAACGCGGACTTGCGCCCTTTCCAGATCGCGGCGGTCTCCATCGCAGACTTTGATTCCTTCACCACCTTGACCCGGTGGTTGCGGGCAATCGCCACGATCTTGGCGAGCATCGCATCCATCTCGGCATCGGAGCCCTCGACCTCGATGATCAGCAGCGCCGCGACATCGAGGGGATAACCCGCCTTGGCATAGGCCTCGCAGATGTCGATGGCCTGCTTGTCCATGTATTCCATGGCAACCGGCACGATGCCCGCGCCGATGATGGCGGCGACGCAGGCACCGGCATCTTCCGGCTGATCGAAGCCGAAGAGCACGGGCCGCGCACCCTCCGCCAGAGGCAGAATCCGCACGGTCGCCTCCGTGACGATGCCGAGCTGCCCTTCCGAGCCGCAGACCAGACCGACCAGATCATAACCCGGCGCATCCATGGCCGCGCCGCCCAGTTCGACAACGCTGCCGTCGAGCAGCACCAGCTTGACGCCCAGCAGATTGTTGGTGGTGACGCCATATTTCAGGCAATGCGCGCCGCCGGAGTTCATGGCGATGTTGCCGCCGATGGAGCACGCCAACTGCGAGGAGGGATCAGGCGCATAGAAGAAATTCTCGCCCGAGACATGGGCGGAAATGCCCAGGTTGGTGATGCCCGCCTGCACGCGCATGGTGCGGTTGGCATAGCTGACATCGAGCACGCGGTTCATCTTGGAGACGCCGATGACCACAGCATCCTCCTGCGGCGTGGAGCCGCCGCACAGCGAGGTTCCCGCGCCGCGCGGCACCACCGGCACGCCGTTGTCACCGCAGAACTTGAGCACGGCGCTGACCTGCTCGGTCGTCTCAGGCAACACGACGATCATCGGCAGGCGCTTGTAGGCGGTAAAGGCGTCGGTTTCGAACGGGCGGCGCTCATCCTCCGCCGTGATCAGCGACGCGGCGGGCACGAGCCTGGACAGTCCCTCGATGAGATAGGCGCGGCGGGCGAGCACGTCGGCCTTGGGGACGGGGAAGGCGATGGCGGTCATGGGACGTCTCCTGAAGCTGCATGAATGCTGTGCGTCCTTCGAGGCTCGCGAGTGGCTCGCGCCTTAGGATGAGGATTGAGGCAATTGGCAGAAATGACGGGGCGCTTGGTTCCCCGACACTCCCGCAACTCTCAACGGACCTCACCCTGAGGTGCGAGCCACTTGGTGAGCCTCGAAGGGCGCACGACATTGCTGCAGACTGATCAAACCATAGCGGATCGACAGCAAAACGGAACAGCGGGTTGTGGATCAACATTCTTTCCTTGAGAGAACAAGCGCCATGTGATCTGTTCTTCCCATGGATCATCTCGCCGAACTCGACATCTTTGCCCGCGTTGTTACGGCGGGCTCCATGTCGGCGGCCGGGCGCGAACTGGGTCTGTCGCCTCCCGTTGTCTCGAAGCGCATCAAGAGCCTGGAGGAGCGGCTGGGCACCCGCCTGCTGCAGCGGACCACGCGGCAACTCACGCTCACGGAATCCGGCAAGGGCTTCTACGAGCGGGTGGTCGCCATCCTGGCCTCGGTGGAGGAAGCCGAGGCCTGGGTCTCGCGCCGGGCCGCGACGGCACGGGGCACCTTGCGGGTGTCGGCACCCACATCCTTCGGGCGCATGCACATCGCGCCCCACCTCGTGGCCTTCCTGGCAGCCTATCCCGAGATCACCATCGACCTGTCGCTGTCGGATCAGTTCGTGGACATCGTGGCCGAAGGCTACGACTTGGCGATCCGCATCGCGGATCTGGCGGATTCAAGCCTGGTCGCCAAGCGTCTGGCCCCCAACCATCGCGTCCTGTGTGCCACGCCGGGCTATCTTACCACGCACGGCACGCCACTCGCCCTCGCCAATCTCAGCGAGCACAGGCTGCTGCTGCACAATGCCGATCACTGGCGGCTGGAAAGCGCGGAGGGACCGGCCAGCGTGCGCGTGGAGAGCGTGGTGCGCACCAATTCGAGCGAGGTCATCCGCGAGGCCGTGCTGGCGGGCATGGGCATCGCGCTGCGCTCGACGTGGGACGTGGGACCGGAGATCGATAGCGGCAAGCTGCTGATCGTCCTGCCGGAATGGCATGCCTCGTCCCGCGTCGCGGTTCACGCAGTCTATCCCTCGCGGCGGCATCTTGCCCACAAGGTGCGGGTGTTCATGGATTATCTGGGCGAGCGCTTCGGCAACCCGCCCTATTGGGACAAGGGACTGGCGCTGGACGCACCAATCCTCAAGGTACCGTCAGGCTGACGTCTTTTTCGCCAGGACTGCGATCAGGCCAACGGCCAGAGCGGTCTTCAACAGGTCTCCCAGCAGGAAACCCTGGATGACGCCCCAGGCGCGGGCAAAGCCGACGCCCGTGCCGCCATTGGCAAGCGCTGCGAACTGGGCCAGCCACAGGCCGCCGAGCGCGAAGAGCACAACCTTGCCCAGCAGGATGACGCCGGTCAGCGGCAGCAGCGACCGCGCCGCGCCCCGCTCCACGCCGTAACCAACGATGGCAGTGAAGGCGACAAAGCCCGCCAGAAAGCCGCCGGTCGGCCCCATCATGTAGGCCGGACCCGCGAAGGCACCGGCAAACACCGGCGCACCCAGCAGGCCGTGCAGGAGATAGAGCAGCACCGTCGCAACACCGAGACGCCAGCCATAGGCGGCACCGATCAGCGGCAGGACAAGCGTCTGCATGGTCATCGGCACGGGATAGAACGGCACCTGGACCTTGGCGGACAGAGCCAGCAGCGCCACGCCGGCGAAGGCGAGCACACCCTGGCGCAGCAGCTTCTGCTCTCCAACAGCCCAGACGCGGTCAACCAATGGACCCGAAACGGTTGATGTCGCCATGTGAAGTCCCCTTTTGGAAAGCGTTGCCCGGCTTTCGCTTCCTTCCGCTATAGTGGCAGTGCAAGGTCCGCTCAAGCCGTCTGCCCGTAATTATCGATCACGCATGAAACCCGCTGAACTTCTCCATCCCCGCCCCGAAGGCCTGTGGTGCCCGCCGGGGGGCTTTTTCATCGATCCGGTCCGCCCGGTGGAGCGGGCGCTGATCACCCATGGCCATGCGGATCACGCAAGGGCAGGGCATGGGTCGGTTCTGGCGACACGGGAGACGCTGGCCATCATGGCGGTGCGCTACGGCATGACGTTTGCGCAAGACAAGCAGGTGGCAGCGCTCGGCGAGAGCATGACCATCAATGACGTGACCGTCAGCTTTCATCCAGCGGGTCATGTGCTGGGTTCGGCGCAGATCGCGGTGGAATCCGGCGGCACGCGCATCGTCGTCTCCGGCGACTACAAGCGGGCAAGTGATCCCACCTGCCTGCCGTTCGAGGTGGTGCCATGCGATGTCTTTGTTTCGGAAGCCACGTTCGGCCTGCCGATCTTCCGGCATCCTGACGCAACGGACGAGGTCGAAAAGCTGCTGGCCTCGCTTCGGCTGTTTCCGGAACGCGCCCATCTTGTGGGAGCCTATGCGCTGGGGAAAGCGCAGCGCATCGTGCGGCTGATAAGGCAGGCGGGCTATGACAGGCCGATCCATGTGCATGGCGCAATGGAGAAGCTGATGGCGTTCTATCAAGCGGAAGGCATCGATCTGGGCGCAATCATCCCGGTGCGCGCCGGAGATCGGGCGAAACTCAAGGGCGAGATCATCCTGTGTCCGCCCGGATCGCTGCAGGATCTGTGGTCGCGCAAGTTTCCCGATCCCGTCACGGCCTTCGCGTCAGGGTGGATGCAGACCCGGGCGCGGGCGCGCCAACGCGGCGTGGAGCTGCCGATGATCGTCTCGGATCACGCGGACTGGCCGGACCTCTGCCGCACCATCCGCGACACGGGATGTTCCGAACTGTGGGTAACGCACGGGCAGGAAGACGCGCTGGTGCATTGGGCAGGCACGCAGGGGATCAAGGCGCAGCCGCTGAACCTGGTGGGCTATGGCGATGATGGCGAGGCGGAGCCTGCCGCCGAAGAGCCTGCCGCCGAAGAGCCTGCCGCCGAAGAGCCTGCCG
>JANNFV010000001.1:0-2469 GCA_031380285.1 Hyphomicrobiales bacterium
CAGAACGCGCCCAGAGCCGGGCGATCTGCTCGGCGATGCTGTTGGCCTCGATCTCCGTGCCGGACGCGGCGAGGCGCTCGAACAATTGGTCGATGCGGGATTGATGGCGGGGATCAGGCACGCGGCGCTCAGGTTCGGCAGGCGGCGCGGTGCGAGAAGGTGCGGTCGGCGTGCGTGGCTGGGCGTTCGCAGGCACAGCCAGCGAAGCGAGAGTCAGCAGCAGCAGGGGAATGACGCGCATTCCGCCAAGCTAGCGGTCAATGCGCGTGAGGTCAAAGGCTCAGGAACAGTGAATTGGGATGAGCGACAAAGCGCCACCCCCATGGCAAAAGCCGATCAGCCCTGGCGGGCCTTGAAGCGCTTCTGCGTCTTGTTGATGATGAAGACGCGGCCCTTGCGGCGGACAAGCTGGTTGTCACGGTGACGCTTCATCAGCGATTTCAGCGAGTTGCGGATTTTCATGGCGACTGTCTCACGAACAAAAAACGCGCCCGACGAGCGCGCAATCTCAAAACCGATGAGGGCTAAAAGCATAGATCAGGCGGTTGGGCAACCCCTTGTTGCGCAAACCAGGCCAAAGATCATCGCGGAACACTCCATCTAACGCTCCATTAACCATAAGCGTTTACCTCTTGGAAAGCGTGAATCCCGCGCGCGACAAGGCAGGTGACCGGCGTGAAAACCGGGAAAAATACATCCGGCAAGAAACTGGTGTGGATGGCACTTCTCCTGGCGAGCACATGGCTCGGCAGCAGCCCCGCCATGGCCCAGACCCTGCGCGGCACCGTCGAGGATGATCCGATCGTCCGCACCGGACGCACGGCGGGCGATGCTGGCCGCAACCTGGTGACACCCACCGGGCGGCGTGCCGACGAGGCACAGCCCCTGCGCCAGAGCGTGCAGCGCCGCCGCGCCGGGCGTGCCGGAGCCGCCGCGCAAGGCCCTGCCAACACCCAGACAGAGCCAGGCGGCACCGCGCCGACCACTGCAACTGTGCGACGGCCAGCGCAGCAGAATTTCCGCTCGCTGGAGCGCCCACTCAACACCGCCGTCACGGCACCGGGCACGGACCAGACCGTGCATCAGGGCCTGGCCGCGCCACTGACACAGCGTCGCGCGCGGGCCGCTGTCACCGATCCCTATGCGCCGCTGGGCCTGCGTGTCGGCACCTTGCTGGTGTTCCCGACGCTGGAAGTACAGGGCGGCTATGACTCGAACCCTGAGCGCCGCGCAGGCGTGAAGAAAGGCTCGACCTTCGCCCGCTCCGAAGGTGGCTTCACCGCCCGCTCCGACTGGGCGACCCACGAGCTGACGGCGGACCTCAAGGCGGGCTACAGTAAGTATTTCAGCCGCCCCGAGGCGGACCGTCCGGATGCCACGGGACGCATCGGCCTCAGGCTCGATGCCAGCAAGGACACGGCCTTCGACTTCGAGCTGCGGGGACGCCTCGACACCCAGACACCGGGCAGCGCCAACCTGACCGGCGTGGCGCAGGGGCGCCCGCTGACATATCAATACGGTGGCTCCACCGGCGTCACCCAGCGCTTCAACCGGCTCTCGGTCTCGGCCCGGGCCAGCATCGACCGCTCGGACTTTGCCGATGCGGCGCTCGGCAACGGCCAGACGCTGTCGCAGAAGGATCGCAACGTCACCCAATACGGCCTGCGGCTGCGCACAGGCTACGAGATCACGCCGGGCATCATCCCCTTCGCGGAAGCGCTGCTGGACACGCGCCGCTATGACCTGCGCACCGACAGCACCGGCTTCCAGCGCGATTCCAACGGAGGGCAGGTGCGGGCCGGCACCAGCTTCGAGATCACCCGCACGCTGACAGGCGAAGTGGCGGCGGGCTATGGCCTGCGCCGCTACGAGGACCAGCGCCTGCGCGATGTGCGCGGTCCCGTGGTGGAAGGCACGCTCGCGTGGACCGTGTCGCCACTGACCACGCTGCGCCTGCGCGGTACGACCGAATTCGAGGAAACCACGCAGACCGGTTCGTCGGGCTCCGTCACCCGCCGCATCAGCGCCGACCTCAGCCACGCCTTCCTGCGCAACCTGGTGCTGACGGCGGGCGGCAGCATGGGCCGCGCCGAGTTCAACGGCATCAACCGCCGGGATGACACGCTCAGGGCCAATCTCGGCGCGGAATACAGCGTGACGCGCAACCTGGTGCTGAAAGGCACCTTCACCCACGAGCGCACGACGAGCACCGCCGCGGGCAACAATGTCAGCGCGAATGTCTGGCTGTTCGGG
This sequence comes from Hyphomicrobiales bacterium, assembly GCA_031380285.1. Taxonomy (GTDB): domain Bacteria; phylum Pseudomonadota; class Alphaproteobacteria; order Rhizobiales; family Beijerinckiaceae; genus JADCCX01. The sequence continues at coordinate 2,254 of JANNFV010000001.1, forward strand.
GCGCGGGTGCAGTATTGAGGGGGCACTTCCTTCTCCCGCCTGCGGGAGAAGGTGTCGCGCAGCGACGGATGAGGGCCTTCGACTTTCCCCTCACCCGACCCTTCGGGCCACCCTCTCCCGCAAGCGGGCGAGGGAAGAAAACGGCGCTCACTCATGCGCCGGGCGGGGGCTGGGCGCGGACATCCTTGCGGATGCGCTGAAGCGGATCGCGCTGGC
>JANNFV010000003.1:0-1626 GCA_031380285.1 Hyphomicrobiales bacterium
CAGGTCAATTATGAGGGCCGTTGGTATAACTGTGCTGTTGCTGATTCAGATGCAGTTGGATGACGCCCATACTGACACGCGCCGCCAACTCGAAAGCGTAGCGGTGCTTGCCGCCATTATCCTAAGCCGACCGCAGTAACCCCTACTCCGCCGCCAACTTCAGCCTTGGCTTCGGGTCAGCCAACGCAGCCGATACTCCATGATCATGACTGCCTTCCGCTTCCTCGTTCGGACCAACAAACCGCGAGAAGAACCGCCCCACAACATGCGCAACCGAATCCATGATCGAGTAGAACGACGGCACGAAGATGAGACTGAGCACCGTCGAAACGAGCAGCCCGCCGATCACGCCAATCGCCATGGGCGCACGGAACTCGCCGCCATCGCCCACACCATAGGCGGAAGGCAGCATGCCCGCCACCATGGCGATGGTCGTCATCACGATGGGCCGCGCCCGCTTGCGGCCGGCATCGATGATGGCCTCGTTGCGCGGCACGCCCTTGGCCTCCGCCTCCACCGCGAAATCCACCAGCATGATGGCGTTTTTGGTAACGATGCCGAGCAGCATGAGAATGCCGATGACGACCGGCATCGAGATCGGGTTCTTGGTGATCAGCAAGGCGAGAATCACACCGCCGATGGACAGTGGCAGCGACAGCATGATCGTGATCGGATGGAAGAAGCTGCCAAACAGCAGCACAAGCACACCGAAGACGATCAGCAGTCCAAGGCCCATGGCCTTGGCGAAGCCGGCAAAAATTTCTCCCTGGATCTCGGCGTCGCCCGTGATCAGCAGTTGAACACCATCCGGCAGTTTTTTCATCACAGGCAATGCCAGGATGACATCCAGGCCCTCACCCGTTGTGATCCCCACAAGATCGGTGCCAATGACGACACGACGCACGCGGTTGTAGCGCTCGATGGAGGAGAACCCTTGGCCAAACGCGATATCCGCTACTGCCGCCAGGGGCACTGCGATACCGGTGTTGCCGGTGATCGTCATGCTCTCGACATAACGCAGGTCATTGCGCGCATCCTCGTCCACCTGCACGCGGATGGGGATGAGCCGGTCGCCCGCGTTGAATTTGGCCAATGAAGGCCCGACATCGCCGATGGTGGCAACACGCACGGCTTCCGAGATCGCATCCGTGCTCACGCCAAAGCGCGCGGCGTCTTCAAGACGCGGCGACACGATGATCTCGGGGCGCTCGACGCCTGCAATAGCCGCAACATTGCGGAACTGGGGATTGCGCCTGAGCGCACCTTCCATTTCCGCCGTCACTTTCTGCAGGTTCGCAATATTGGTGCCCACCAGCGTCACGGCCAGTTCACGTTCGCCGCGATCATTGACATACCAGACGCGCATATCAGGAACGGCTGAGAGCTTGGCTGAGATATCGGCTTCCAGCTGGCGCTGTTTTTTGACGCGTTCGCCGCGTGGCTGAAGCAGCACAATGGCGGTGGCCTTGCGCAGTTCGCGCTGACCCGTCGGCGAGGAGCCGCCGATGATCAGGACCTGCTGCACCTCGGGCAATTCGCGGATGCGCTTGACTGATTCGTCGGTCTTCTGCCGCTGCGTCTCCAGCGTCACGCCGGGCGGCAGTTCCAACGCCAGCACGATACGAC
>JANNFV010000013.1:0-2735 GCA_031380285.1 Hyphomicrobiales bacterium
CGAGGCCGCGGGCCACGCGCGCCTCCGCAGGCGTCAGATCAAACAGCGAGCGCATCAGCTCGAGCGGTGGGGCCGCAGACGTCGAGACTGGCATAAGCAGGAAGATGGCGGCGCTGCCGGCGAAAATGTCCTGCGCCGAGAAGCGCAGGGGGATGAGATGGCCAACCAGCAGCTCATCCAGCCCTGCGGGCCTGACCGGAAACGAGCGAACGCCGCTGTTGTCCGCCAATCCGATACGCGCGAGCGCGTCGGAGAGCAGGGCGTCCGCCTGCCTGTCGGTCAGCGTCACACGATCAAAGGCACGCCAGCGCACGACCCCGGACCGGTCTTCGACCATGCGGTTTGCGGCGAGCACCTTGCCGTCGCGGTCGAAGACTAGCGCCGCAATGCCGAGAGCGGCGAGGGCATCCGTGGCCGCCCGTGCCCGCTCCAGCTTCATGCGCGCCGACAGGATGGCCGTGCGCGCCAGATGCGGGCGCAGCGCATCGAGCATGCGGATCGCCTCCGCACCGATCGGATTGTCAGACGCGAGTCTCGACAGGATCACGGAGACGGTCTCGCCCGTCGGCAGGGTAAAGGCCGTCGCCGTGCCGAAGCCGAGGCCGAGCTTGCGCCAGAATTCGCGGTAGATCGGCTCCGCGTCCAACTCCTCTGGCGAGCATATGTCGAAGTCGCGTAGAAACCCGGGATGAGCTGTGCCATGCACCCGCGACATCAGCCCGCCGCGCCAGTACCAGCCATCGCAGATGAATCGCTCCGTCACTTCATGGGCGTTGCGCGACGCCGTCCAGGCGCTGACCTTCGATTGGGTCACGAAAAGCGAAGCCCCGGCGGAGCCAGAGAGCTTCGAGGTGTCGCGCAGCACTTCGGGCCATAACTCTGGCACGAAGCCACATTCGTAGATGCGGTCGATAAGTGCCGAATCCATCCGGCTTCCCCTGCGATCCAACTGTCCCGCTATCGGCAGGCTTGCCGAGGACAAAGAATCGACAGCAGAGCAACATAACTCTGCCGCCCTATCAAGGGCCATTGCTCTCTAGGTCGGTCGCGCTCGACGCATACGATGCCTACCTCGTGAACTGCCGGTACTTCACCCGCTTCGGCTCCACGCTGTCCGCGCCCAGCCGCCGCTTCTTGTCTTCCAGATAATCCGAGAAGCTGCCCTCGAACCATTCCACGTGGCTGTCGCCTTCGAAGGCCAGGATATGGGTTGCGATGCGGTCGAGGAACCAGCGGTCGTGGCTGATGATCACGGCGCAGCCCGCGTAATCCTCGATGGCTTCCTCCAGCAGGCGCAGCGTGTCCACGTCGAGGTCGTTGGTGGGCTCGTCGAGGAGGAGCACGTTCGCGCCCTTCTGCAGCATCTTGGCGAGGTGCACGCGGTTGCGCTCGCCGCCGGACAGCATGCCCACCTTCTTCTGCTGGTCGCCGCCCTTGAAGTTGAAGGTGGAGGTGTAGGCGCGGGAGTTCACCTCGCGCTTGCCCAGGTGGATGATGTCGTTGCCGCCTGAGATTTCACCCCACACCGTCTGCTTGTCGTCGAGGCTGTCGCGGCTCTGGTCGACATAGCCGAGAGAGACCGACTCGCCGATCTTGATCTCGCCCTTGTCCGGCTTTTCTGCCCCCGTGATCATGCGAAACAGCGTGGTCTTGCCCGCGCCGTTGGCCCCGATGATGCCGACAATGCCGCCCGGCGGCAATTTGAACGTGAGATCGTCGATCAGCAGCTTGTCGCCGTAGGCCTTGGAGAGATTGGTGAAATCGATGACATTCGCGCCCAGCCGCTCGGCGATGGGGATGACGATCTGGGTGGGGTCCGCCACCTTGTTGTTGGCGGCGGCCACAAGCTCCTCATAGCGCTGGATGCGGGCCTTGTTCTTGGCCTGCCGCGCCTTGGGGGAGGCGGCGGCCCAGACGCTTTCGCGCTCGATGGTCTTCTGCAGCGCCTTGTCCTCGCGGCCCTCCTGCTCCAGCCGTTTCTGCTTCTGCTTCAGCCAGGCCGAATAATTGCCCTCGTAGGGAATGCCCTTGCCACGGTCGAGTTCCAGGATCCAGCCCGTGACATTGTCGAGGAAGTAGCGGTCATGGGTGACGATCAGGATCGCGCCGGGATATTCGCGCAGGTGGTTTTCCAGCCAGTTCACGGTCTCGGCGTCGAGGTGGTTGGTGGGTTCGTCCAGCAGCAGCAGTTCGGGCTGCTCCAGCAGGAGCTTGCACAGGGCGACGCGGCGCTTTTCACCGCCGGAGAGATTATCGACCTTCCAGTCGTCGGGCGGGCAGCGCAGGGCATCCATCGCCTGCTCGACCTTGCTGTCAAGATCCCACAGGTTCTGCGCGTCGATGATGTCCTGCAGCTTCGCGCCTTCCTCAGCGGTTTCGTCGGAGTAGTTCATCATCAATTCGTTGTAGCGATCGAGGATGGCCTTCTGCTTGGCCACGCCCAGCATCACGTTTCCGCGCACATCGAGGCTGGTGTCGAGCTGCGGTTCCTGCGGCAGATAACCGACCTTGGCACCATCCGCGACCCAGGCTTCGCCGTTATACTCCGTGTCCTTGCCCGCCATGCTCTTGAGCAGGGTGGACTTTCCCGATCCGTTGACGCCCAGCACGCCGATCTTGGCATCGGGATAGAATTGCAGGTGAATGTTGTTCAGCACCTGCTTGCCGCCCGGATAGGTCTTGGACAGGGCCTGCATGAAATAGACGAACTGACGACCGTTCATGGAAATTGTTCT
>JANNFV010000023.1:0-3672 GCA_031380285.1 Hyphomicrobiales bacterium
CCGCGCGACGGTTACATGGCCTTCGTCAAATCCCCCGATGGCATCTCCATCGAGTTGCTGCAGAAGGGCGAGGCACAAGCGCCCATGGAACCCTGGGCGAGCATGGCCAATTCCGGGAGCTGGTAGCCCGCCGGGCGTTCCCTTCGCCCAGCCCCCTTGCGTCACCCCATCCAAGTCTGTTCCAGCGTGTTCTGATGTCGATTGCCCCTGTCCCGTTTCGCATTGATTGCCTTGATGGCGTTCTTGCCGGACGCATGTCGCCCGAGGAGTGGAAACGCATCGTCGCGTTTCGGGAGCAGCCCACTGTCCTGCTGGGGCTGCCACGGTATGGTGCGCTGATGCCCGACTACTTCTCGGACAACGTGATCCTGAACAAGGTGGTGACCGAGGTCTGGCGCTTCGAGATGCTGGTGTATCTGCTGTATCTCTTCGACACCCGAAATCCCGACGATCCACGCAGTGGCTTGACGGTTGCCAACCTCCAGAAACTGTGCGCCCAGCAGAACTGTGCCAGCCGGGGCAGGGTGCTGGCCATTCTCGGCATCATGCGGCTTGGCGGCTATCTCCGCCGCATCAAGTCGCCGCGCGACAGCCGCGTGGTCTTGCTGGAACCGTCGGAACGCTTTGTCGAGATTGTCGAAGGCTGGAACCATCGCATCTTCCAGATCATCGACGCGGTTGTTCCTGAAGACGCTCTGGCGGCGCGGCATGGTGCTCATCCTCGGATGAGTTGGGAGATGCGCACGAGGGGGGCGGAAAGCCTGCTGGGAGGCTGGAAGCTGCTCGACCCCTTTCCTGAGGTCAATCATTTCGTCTCCCGCGATGGCGGTTGGATGCTGCTGCTGACCTGTGTCGCCAAGGCGCTGGCACAGGACAATGGCGTCATCCGACCGGTGTCTCTCGAACTGCAGTCCTTCGGTGCCCGGTTCGGCGTGTCGCGCTCGCATCTGCGCCGCCTGCTGGAATCGGCCTGGGAGGCACGACTGCTCGATGCACCACCCCGCAACGGTGCTGATATCCGGCTCTCACCGGCGCTGGTGGCCGCATTCCTGACCTGCATGGCGTCCGAACTCGCGTTCTATCAGCGACATGCCGTCAAGGCTTTGGCTGCTGGTATCAGGCCTGCTCCGGCGTGATCCAATGCGGCACGAAGCGGGCTGTGTCGCGGGTGATGCCGCCTGCGTCCTCCCGGATGCCGATGCCAGCCGGTTCGCTCGCCACCACCCATGACCCGATGATGGCGTGACCGCCTTCGAATTGGGCCGTGGGAGCAAGGGCCTGCGCGATGGCCGGGCCGCCGTAGTCGCCCGGCGTGCTCTCTGTTTCGCCGCCCGCCCGGATGATCCGGATATTCGCGCCCTCGCGCGAATGCAGCGGTTTCTCGACGCGGTCGCCAAGCTTGGCCACCCGGGCATCGCCGGTGAAATAGCACTCCAGCAGATTGGGGTGGTTGGGGGCCATCTCCCACAGCATCGGCAGCAGGCCCTTGGTGGACAGCAACGCCTTCCAGGGTGGTTCGATGAACTGGGTGCGGCAAGCAGGCAGGTTTTTCGCGAACTCTTCCTTGAACAGCCACTCCCATGGGTAGAGCTTGAACAGCACCTGGATCAGCGCATCGTCGAGATCGGTGAACAGGCCAGAGGCGTTGATGCCGATGTCGCCGATGGCGAGTTCCTTTGTCTCCAGGCCGCCCTGCCGGGCGCAATCCGCGAGATAGGCGACGGTGGCCTTGTCCTCCACGCTGTCTGCCACGAATGCGAGATGCAGCAGGAAATGCTGGCCGCGCCTGATGGTCTTGAAGGCTGCGACCAGCCGTTCGTGCAGGGAATTGAACTGGTCCGATCCCGCTGGCAGCTTGTCCGCCGCCATCTGTTCCTCCAGCCAGGTCCACTGGAAGACAGCGGCTTCGAACAGCGATGTCGGCGTGTCGGCGTTGTACTCCAGCAGCTTGGCCGGACCCTTGCCATTGTAGGCGAGATCGAAGCGGCCATAGAGGTTGCGGTCGCCCCGGCTCCAACTGTCGCGGATGAAGCTCCAATAGGCATCTGGGATGGCGAGCTGCCCGAGGATCGGCTCGTGCTTCAGCGCCTCGCCGACAAAGGCCAGGCACATCTGCTCCAGTTCCGCTGTCGGTGCCTCGATGTCCTCCTCGATCTCCCGCAGGTTGAATTGCCACGCCACGGTTTCATCCCAATAGACCGCGCCGCCGATGGTGTGGAACGGAAAGCCGTAGGCTTCCGCCTTGCTGCGCCAGTCCGGTCGCTCGGTGAGGCGGATGCGCTGCATCTACGAGCTGGAGGACATCGAGCGCCCGGTGGAGCCGAAGCCGCTGCGGGACACTGTTGGCGAGGGTGAGGAGGTGGAAGAGCGCGATACGCTGGTGCCGGACGACGATGGGCTGGAAAAGCTGGTGCTGCGGCTGACTGCGCTGCGGCTGACGGGTGAGCGCGAGGATAGCACCGCATCGACCGCGAAGGATGCTGCTACCCGACCGATCGTGCGGCCTGTGCCGGTGGAATAGTAGCTGCGCCCGGAGGAACTGCTGCCTGAGGAACCACCGCTCGATCCGCTGCTTGCGCTGCGTGGCGCGCATTCCGGGCGTTCCACCACGGAGACACCGGGCGGACAGGAGGCGGGACCGATGCGCGGCGGATAGAGAGGCTGGCTGCGGGCGGCGGCGGAGGCCAGGGATCGCGCAATCAGCACGCCCGCAAGCGCAGGCACGAACACCGATGCGCCGTTCCACAGGGCGGGGCGGCACTGGTTTGCGCCATACTCGGTCTCGCAATCCTTCAGCGCCTCGAACTTGGGCGCATCGGCGACGCTGACCTGTTCCGACTTGCCGAATTCCAGTTCGCAGGTTTGCGCGGTGACGGCCTGGGCGGCCTTGCATTCGTCCAGCGAGGCGAAGGCCAGTGTCTGGAACCCGTCGCCGCTGCTCAGCGCGGGGTCTTCCGGAGGCAGTTTCTGCTGGTTGCTGGGCCAGAACGCCGCTGTCATCAGCAGGCCGATGGCCCCCAGAACGATGACTTCAGAGCGCTTCAATCGTCCCTCCCACCGTTGGATAGTAGGTCATCGAGGCGGCATTGAGCATGCCCGCCATGATCGAGATCGCCGCGATGATGATGGCGGCAGAGAGCATGTTTTGCTGAATCTTTCCCGACAGGCCAGGTACGATGAGCCGCGCCACCGCATAGGCCAGCAGTTGCACAACGAGGGCCACCATTCCCCACAGGATGCAGTCGGGCACGCTGGAGGCCTGCGCGATGGCCTTGGACAGCGGTAGCGCAAAACCGATGAGGGATGAGCCAAGGGCAAGGGCTGCCGAGGCATTGCCTTCGCGGATGAGCTTGATCTCGTCATGGCCCGTGATGCGAATGTAGATCACGGCAAAGACAAAGCTCATGGTCACGCCGATGGCACCATAAAGCGCAAAATTCGGAAGGCCTTGAAGAGACAGAGACAGCGTGCCCACCAGAAGCTCCTTGTCGTGAAATGCGTATGAATATGGTCAAGAATAGGGCGATGGGCCGTGATCAGGCAATCGCCATGTTGCCGAAAAGCGAAAGGGCCGCTGCTTTCGCTGCGGCCCCCAGCATGTCTGCAATCCTGACGGGATTACTGCGCGACGACGCCTGCATTCTTGAGCAGGGGAATCCAGCGCTCGTTCTC
>JANNFV010000526.1:0-4525 GCA_031380285.1 Hyphomicrobiales bacterium
CCCGCGATCCGGGATGGATGAGCCGCGTGATCGACGCCACCACGTCATCCGCCGTGAAGGCCGCGCCATTGTGGAACTTGACGCCGGGGCGCAGCTTGAAGCGCCAGCGATCCGGGGCCTCGATGGTCCAGGAGGTCGCCAGCGCAGGCTCGATCTGCAGCTCCTTGTTGCGCCTCACCAGCGGATCATAGATGTGGTGGTGCATGTTGGAGGTGAAGCTCTCGGTATGGGCGTAGGGGTCCATCGTGGCGATGTCTCCTTGCGAGGACCAGCGCAGTGTCTTGGCATCGGCACTGCCCCACGACAGCGCCAATGCGGCTGTTGCCACCAGCCCTGCGAGACGCTTGAGACGTGCTGTAGCCATGGTGCGATCTCCCCTGAATTTTCACAGCTAAGGCCAGATGGAGCCTGTCCGTCAATGGCGCTTGTCCAGCGGTACGTGCAACACCCTTGCCAAGCTTGATGCCACTGGCCTAGCCTTTGCATTCGGATGAGCCTCAGCATCAAGGGAGACGGCAACATGGTGACCTTCAGGACAGGCTTCGGTGTGGTGCTCGCCATAGTGCTGGCAGCAGGGACAGCGACTGCACAGGAGCTGAAGACCGCCGTGGATGGCACCTTCGCGCCCCATGCCTTTCCCGATCTCGCGACCGGCGGCATCCAGGGCTTCAACGTCGATCTTGCCAAGGCGGTGGGCGAGAAGCTGAAGCGCCCGTTGAAGATCGACTCCGCCCAGTTCTCGGGCCTGCTGCCTGCCATGCAGGCAGGCACCTATGATTTCATCGCCGCTCCCGTGACCGCCACGAAGGAGCGGGCGGAAAGCATGCTGTTCACCGAGGGCTATCTCAACACGGATTTCCAGTTCGTGGTGGGGCGCAACGAGCCGATCGCCACAAAACTCGAGGATTTCAAGGGCAAGGTCGTGACCGTGAACAAGGGCTCGGCCTATGATTCCTGGGCGCGGGGCCTGGAGGCGCAGATCGGCTGGACCGTCGAGAGCTTCGGCACGCAGACCGATGCGGTCCAGGCCGTGATCGCGGGCCGCGCCGCCGCCAACATCACGGGGAACACCGTGGGAGCCTGGGCCGCCAAGCAGAACCCGGCATTGAAGCTCTCCTACCTGCACTCCACCGGCCTGGTCTGGGCCATGACCATCCGCAAGGGCAACGAGCCGATGCGCACCAGCCTCGAGAATGCCATCGAATGCCTCAAGCTCGACGGAACGGTCGCCCGCCTGCATGAAAAGTGGTTCGGCACCAAGCCCGCACCCGGCTCCGCTGCCGTAACCGTGTTTCCGGGAACCGGCGTCCCTGACCTGCCCGGCTATGACGCCACGCCGCGTACCCCGTCCTGTGGTTGATCGCCGCTGATGGCGGTTGATCCTGCGGCGGCGCTCATCCTCGACGTGCGCCGCCTGGTGAAAAGCTTTGGTGCCGTGCCAGTGCTCAAGGGCGTTGATCTCGCGGTGAAGCCCTCCGAACTGGTGTTTGTCATCGGCCCTTCGGGATCGGGCAAGTCCACCTTGCTGCGCTGCTGCAACCGGCTGGAGGAGCCTGACAGCGGCGAGATCATGGTCGATGGCACCGACATGCTGTCACCCTCGACCGATCTGGCGGCGATGCGGCTGAAGATCGGCATGGTGTTCCAGTCCTTCAATCTCTATCCGCACATGACGGCGCTGGGCAACGTGACGCTGGCGCTGCGCAAGGTGCTGAAACTCGCCCGGCCAGAAGCCGAGGAGCGGGGGAGGGCGGCACTCGCCCGTGTCGGCCTGGCCGACAAGGCAATGGCCTATCCTGCCGAACTCTCGGGAGGACAGCAGCAGCGTGTCGCCATCGCGCGGTGTCTGGCGCTGGAGCCGAAGGTGGTGCTGTTCGACGAGCCGACATCCGCGCTTGACCCTGAATTGGTTGGCTCCGTGCTGGCCGTGATGCGCGATCTCAAGGCGGCGGGCATGACCATGGTGGTCGTCAGCCACGAGATGCGTTTTGCCCGCGATGCGGCTGACCGGGTGATCTTCATGGACAAGGGGCTGATCGTGGAAGAGGGGTCACCCGCTCAGATCTTCGGTGCTCCGCAGGAACAACGTACCCGCGCCTTTGTCGCCGAGATCATGCGATGATGGACCCCAACTGATGGACCTCGCGCATTTCCTCGACACGTTCTTCCGCCCGGACCTGATCCGCTCAAGCCTGCCACTGATCGGCAAGGGCATGCTGATCACGCTCGAGATCGCCATCGCCGTTGTTGTCACCGGCTTTGCCCTGGGCTTCGGGCTCGCCATCCTGCGCGCGCGGGGCATCAAGGCCGTGAATGCGCTGATCATCGTTTTCGTCGATGTCCTGCGCGCCCTGCCACCGCTGGTGCCGGTGTTGCTGGTGTATTTCGGCCTGCCGGGCCTTGGCATCAGCCTGTCGAGCTTCGCCGTGCTGTGGCTGGTGCTGTCGCTGGTGCTGGCTGCCTTCGTCGAGGAGATCGTCTGGGCGGGCATTCTCTCGGTCCGCAAGGGGCAATGGGATGCGGCCCGCTCCACCGGCCTCGGTTTCCTGCCGACGCTCACCCATGTGATCCTGCCGCAGGCCGTGCGCCTCACCATCCCGCCGCTGACCAACCGCACCATCGCCATCACCAAGAATACCGCGTTGGGCACGGTGATCGGGGTGGGCGAAATCCTCAACCAGGCCACCACCGCCGTGTCCTTCTCCGGCAATGCCACACCGCTGATGGTGGGAGCAGTCGCCTATCTCGTCATCTTCATTCCCGTGGTGATGCTGGGCGGCTGGATCGAGCGCCGCTTCGCCTGGAAGAGGGCGTAGGCGATGGACCTGATCGCCCAGCAGTTCTTCAACCTCGACATCATGCGCCAGGCCTGGCCGCTGATCCTCAAGGGGTTGACGATGACGCTGCTGATCTGCGCGGCAGTGATCCCGCTCGGCCTCGTCGGCGGGCTGCTGGTGGCGCTGGCCTCGCAGGCGAAAAGCGCAGTGCTCCGCCGTTCCGTCTCCGCCGCGATCACGCTGTTCCGGGCGCTGCCGCCGCTGGTGCTGCTGATCCTGATCTATGCGGGCCTGCCCTTCGCGGGCATCCGGCTCAGTCCGTTTGCAGCGGTGTGCCTGGCCTTTCTGCTCAACAACGCCAGCTTCTATGGCGAGATCTTTCGTGCGGGCATCGAATCGGTCGGGCGCGGCCAGTGGGAAGCGGCCCGCTCCACCGGTCTGCGCCCCACGGCGATCATGACCCATGTCGTGCTGCCCCAGGCCGTGCGCAACGTGCTGCCGGATCTGGTGTCGAACACCATCGAGGTGGTGAAGCTCACCTCGCTTGCCTCTGTCGTGGCCTTGCCGGAACTGCTGCATTCCGCCGAGATGGCGCGGTCCGTCACCTACAATTCCTCGCCCGTGGTTCTGGCTGCGGGCATCTATCTCCTGCTGCTGTGGCCCTTCGTCCGCTTGATGAGCAGACTCGAACACCGCGTCGCGCAATAACTGGAGCCCGCCATGCCTCGCATCATCACCGTTGCCGCCGCCCAACTCGGGCCGATCCAGCGGGCGGAAGGTCGCCAGCAGGTCGTGGCGCGGATGCTGGACCTGATGGAGCAGGCCAAGGCGAAGGGGGCCGACTTCATCGTCTATCCGGAACTGGCGCTGACCACTTTCTTTCCCCGCTGGCACCATGCGGATCGCGCTGAAGCCGACCACTGGTTCGAGGCGGCCATGCCCAACCCTGCCGTGCAACCCTTGTTCGACCGGGCCAAGGGCTACGGCATGGCGCTCAGTTTCGGCTATGCCGAGATGACGCCGGACGGGCATCATTTCAACACCTCGATCCTCGTGGACCGCGAGGGCGCAACCGTCGGCTTCTACCGCAAGGTGCATCTGCCCGGCCATGTCGAGTTCGACCCGGAGCGCACCCACCAGCATCTGGAAAAGCGCTACTTCGAGCCGGGCGATCTCGGCTTCCCTGTGTGGCGCACCATGGGCGGGCTGTTCGGCATGTGCATCTGCAACGATCGCCGCTGGCCGGAGGTTTACCGTGTGATGGGTCTGCAGGGGGTCGAGATGGTGACGCTGGGGTTCAACACGCCCTCGGTCAACAGCCAGAAGGCCAGCGAGGGTCTGGAGGAGCGTCTGTTCCATCACCGTCTCTCGCTGCAGGCGGGGGCCTACCAGAATTCCACCTGGGTGGTGGCCGTGGCGAAGGCAGGCAGCGAGGATGGACATCACCTCATGGGGGGCACCATGATCGTCGACCCGGACGGCAAGGTGGTGGCGGAACTGCCGGGCGAGGCGGACGGCGTGCTGGTGCATGCCTGCGATCTCGATGCCACGCGCTTCGGCAAGGAGACGATCTTCGTTTTCAAGCGCCACCGCAGGCCTGAGCATTATCAACGCATCACTGCGCAGATCGGTGTGGTGGAACCGGAGTGATGGATGTTTGCATGAGGGTTGTGCGTCCTTCGAGGCTTCGCTTTGCTCTGCACCTCAGCGACTGTGTTGGCTGTCAAGCGGTTTGCCATGGTTTCTGG
>JANNFV010000527.1:0-2530 GCA_031380285.1 Hyphomicrobiales bacterium
CCGGGGTCTCTTCCTTGCGCTCCATGTCGCGGACAATGGCCAACGTCGGCAGCACCGCGCGGTCCGGCGGTGGCGGCGTCAGGCGCAGCAGCCAGTAGAGCACGGGCAGCGCTGCCAATGCAGTCAGAACGGCGGGAATGGTGAAGGCGAGCGGCAGGCCCAGCATGATCAGCGGCCTCCCGCTGGGACAGCAGCGCTGCCTTGCGCCAGCGCCATGGCGAAACGCAGCAGCGTCTCGCTCGCAGGCTTGTCCGTGACATGGGCCGTGACGCTCCAGCCCAGGCGTCCCGCGATCTGGCGCAAGCCGTCACGATGGGCGGCAAGGCGCTGCCGGTAGGTCGCCGCCAGTTCTCCGGCCTGTCCCACACGCAGGCGAAAGCCATCCTCGGGGTCGATGAACTCGGTCTGGCCGGAATAGGGGAAGGTCTCTTCTGCCGGGTCACTGACCAGCAGCAGATGGCCCCGTGCGCCGCGTGCTGCCAGGGCCTTCAGCTTGGCGTCGAGTTCCGGCAGAGGAGCAATGAAATCGCCGATGATCAGGGCTTCGCTGCGCGGTGCCAGAGGAGCCTCGGGAAAGACCTGGCCGAAGCCGGGGCTGGCCACCATCGCCTCGCCCAGGCGCTCGATGATGCGCCGCGACGCGATGGCGGGCGATGCGCCGATCAGGCCCACGCGCTCGCCGCCGCGCACCAGCATGTCGGCAGCCGCCAGGCCCAGCACCACGGCCCGCTCGTTCTTGGCGATGGGGGCGAAGGAAGAGCGGTAATCCATCGACGGTGAGAGGTCGATATGCACCCAGACGGATTGGGCCGCTTCCCATTCGCGTTCGCGCACATAGAGCTTGCCGTCCCTGGCCGAGCGCCGCCAATCGACCTTCGCCGCCGGTTCGCCGTTCATGAACGGGCGGAACTGCCAGAAGGTCTCGCCCTGCCCGGCCCGGCGTCGCCCATGCACGCCGGCGGCCACGCTGGCAGAGGCCCGCCGCGCATCGGCCGACAGGCGTGGCAAGGCCGAGGCCAGGCCTTCCGCCATGCGGTGCGCAGCCTGCGATCCCAGCCGTTGCGGCAACTCGGTGGTGCGGGAAGCGAACACGCGCCGCTTATCCCAACCGTTCGACGAGCTTGGAAATGACGCCGTTCACGGTCTCGCCATCGGCACGCGCCGCGAAGGTCAGTGCCATGCGGTGCTTGAGGATGGGTTCGGCCAGTGCCGCGACGTCGTCCACCGAAGGGGCAAGACGGCCATCGATCAGGGCGCGGGCACGGGTCGCCAGCATCAGGGATTGCGAGGCCCGCGGGCCTGGGCCCCAGGACAGCTTTTCGCCGATGCCCTTTTCTCCCGGCCGGGCCGACCGGACGATGTCGAGGATGGCTTCCACCACCTTGTCGCCGACCGGCAGGCGGCGCACCAGGCGCTGGGCCGTCAGCAAATCCTCGGCCTGCAGCGCGTTCTTCGCCTTCACTTCATCCGCGCCCGTCGTGCCAAGCAGCATCTTCCGCTCGGCGTCGCGGTCGGGGTAGTTCACATCGATCTGCATCAGGAAACGATCCAGCTGCGCCTCGGGCAGCGGATAAGTGCCTTCCTGCTCGATCGGGTTCTGTGTCGCCAGCACATGGAAGGGCTTGGGCAGATCGTGGCGCTCGCCCGCCACCGTCACGTGATATTCCTGCATGGCTTGCAGCAGCGCGGACTGGGTGCGCGGGCTGGCGCGGTTGATCTCGTCCGCCATCAGGAGCTGGGCAAAGACCGGCCCCTTGACGAAGCGGAAGGCGCGCTTGCCGCTTGCGCCCTCATCCAGGATTTCAGTGCCGATGATATCCGATGGCATCAGGTCTGGCGTGAACTGCACCCGGCGGGCATCCAGGCCGAGCACGATTCCCAGCGTTTCGACAAGCTTTGTCTTGGCAAGGCCGGGTACGCCAACCAGCAGGCCATGACCACCCGAAATGATGGTGACGAGCACCCGCTCGATCACAGTTTCCTGCCCGAAGATCACGGCGCCAATGGCGGCTTTGGCCTTGGCGAGGGATGACGATGCAGCTTCTGCGGTCTTTTCCACCAGTGCTGCCAGATCCTCGGGTTGCTTTTCGGCTGCGCTCAAGGGTCTCTCCTCATTCATCATTGTCACGTAGCCGACGCTTCATCGGGACTCAGCATTTGCGCAGTGTGAAGCATTTCTGCGTGATGACAACCGGAACTGCATCCGGCCCGACGGGCCACGCCCCCTTTCAGGATACGACGGCATGCCGCACTGGACCACAACCCAAATAAATGTGATCGATTTGCGGCGTGGGCAGGCGCATAGGGCCTTTCATGACTGATCTTGGTGCCATGGCGAAAAGCGCGGCGGAGGCCCGCGTCAAAGGGCCGCCGCCCGTACACCTGTGGCACCCGCCCTATTGCGGGGCTATCGACATGCGCATCGCCGCCGATGGCACCTGGTTCTATCAGGGCACGCCCATCGGCAGGCCCGCCATGGTGAAGCTGTTTGCCTCCATCCTGCGGAAGGACCCCGAGCGTTTTGTGCTGG
>JANNFV010000134.1:0-2822 GCA_031380285.1 Hyphomicrobiales bacterium
ATGTCGGCAAGTCGTTGTGCGAACATGATCTTGTGGGCACGGCCCGCGAGATCGAGGCCAAGGCAAAAAAGGCAGGCTGCCAGATCATCCTGCCGGTGGACGCCGTGGTATCGAAGGAGTTCAAGGCCGGTGCGACCAACCGCGTAGTCGATGTCTCGGGCGTTGCTACGGACGAGATGATCCTCGACGCTGGCCCGAAGTCCATTGCTGCCGTCAACGCGGCGCTTGCCAAGGCGAAAACGCTCGTCTGGAATGGCCCGATGGGTGCGTTCGAGATCGCGCCCTTCGACGCTGCTACAGTTGCGGTCGCCAGGGAGGCCGCACGGCTGACCAAGGCGGGCAAGCTTGTTTCAGTGGCGGGCGGTGGCGACACGGTCTCTGCGCTGAACCATGCCGGGGCGGCCGATGACTTCACCTACGTCTCGACGGCGGGCGGTGCTTTCCTGGAGTGGATGGAGGGCAAGGTGCTGCCGGGCGTGAAGGCACTGGGGTAGCTTATCATAAAGATATGCACTTTAGCCCAAGGCGGCGCGATTTGGTCTCGTTGGCGCTTGGCAAGCGCCATATTCGGCCCTAGCTTCTCGGGAGGTGCCAGCAAAAGGTGCCAGAGCCCGGGAGCGCATCGATGAAAATCACCATCAAGGACAATCCATCTCGCCGAAAATTCATGACCGCCACGGCTGTTGCCGCTGCTGGGGTCACCGTAGCCGCGCCCACGATCGTGAGCGCACAGGGCCCGATCAGCATGCGCTGGCAGAGCACCTGGCCATCCAAGGACATCTTCCACGAATACGCCCAGGATTTCGCCAAGAAGGTCAATGACATGACCGGCGGCGACCTGAGGATCGAAGTGCTTCCGGCGGGTGCAGTCGTTCCCGCCTTTGGTCTTCTCGAGGCAGTCTCGAAAGGCACGCTGGATGGCGGCCACGGCGTGCTGGTGTATCACTATGGCAAGCAGACAGCGCTGGCGCTGTGGGGCTCGGGACCGGGCTATGCGATGGATGCCAACATGCTGCTGGCCTGGCACAAGTATGGTGGCGGCAAGGAATTGCTTGCCAAGCTCTATGCCTCGATCGGCGCGAATGTCGTGTCCTTCCCCTACGGCCCGATGCCGACGCAGCCACTGGGCTGGTTCAAGAAGCCGATCACCAAGGTGGATGACTTCAAGGGCGTGAAGTACCGCACCGTCGGCATTTCCATCGATGTCTTCACCGCCATGGGTGCCGCCGTGAACGCGCTGCCGGGCGGCGAAATCGTGTCGGCCATGGACCGTGGCCTGCTGGATGCGGCGGAGTTCAACAACGCCTCGTCCGATCGCCTGCTGGGCTTCGCCGATGTCTCGAAGATCTGCATGCTGCAGAGCTATCACCAGAATGCCGAGCAGTTCGAGATCATGTTCAACAAGACGAAATACGACACGCTGCCGGACAAGATGAAGGCAATCATCGCCAACGCGACCGAGGCGGCTTCCTCCGACATGTCGTGGAAGGCGGTCGACCGCTACTCGCAGGACTACCAGGAGCTGCAGACCAAGGACAAGGTGCGCTTCTTCAAGACACCGGACGCTGTGCTCAAGCGGCAATTGGAAGTCTATGACGAGGTCGTGGCGAAGAAGTCGGCTGAGAACCCGCTGTTCAAGGAAATCCTTGAATCGCAGCTCACCTTCGCGCGGCGTGCCACGCAATGGGAGCAGGACACCGTGGTCAGCCGCCGCATGGCCTATGACCACTATTTCGGACCCAAGGGCGTCGCGAAGAAGACCTGAGACACACTGACCACGATGAGACAGGCTCCCGGCCCTACCATTGGGTCGGGAGCCTCCCCGATTTGCGCTCGACGCGCACTGTGCCTGGATTGACCCCATGACAATCGAGAAGTTCCTGCACACCATCGATGGTGTGAGCACCTGGGTCGGCAAGGCCGCGTCGTGGCTGATCGTGGGGCTGATGCTTCTGGTCTGCGCCGAGGTGTTCAAGCGCTATCTGCTGAACGCGCCGACGGCCTGGATCTTCGATGTCAGCAGCATGTTCTACGGCACGCTGTTCATGCTGTGCGGGGCCTACACATTGGCCCAGAACGGCCATGTGCGCGGGGATTTTCTCTACAGTTCCTTCAAGCCACGCACCCAGGCGATGCTCGACCTGGCGCTTTACATCCTGTTCTTCATCCCCGGCATCCTGGCGCTGTGCTATGCCGGTTATTCCTACGCTGGTGACTCCTGGCGCATTGCCGAGCATTCCAGCGTCACGGCGGATGGACCGCCGGTCTATCCTTTCAAGACAATCATCCCCATCGCCGGGGCTTTCGTGATGCTGCAGGGCCTGGCCGAGATCGTCCGCTGCGTCGTGTGCCTGAAGACGGGCGAGTGGCCGAGCCGCCTGCACGATGTGTCCGAGATCGATGTGATAGGCGAGCAGCTCGCCAACAGCGAGCATGTGGATGAGGAATCCCGCAAGATCGCGATGGAAAAAGCCCAGTCAATCGAAGAAGCCGCGCGTCAACGCGGTCGTGGTGGAGACGGCGCATGAGTTTCCTGAGCTCGATCCTCCCTGCCATGAGCGACCCGTCTCTCGGGCTGCTGATGCTTGGCCTCATCGTGGTGGCCATCATGCTGGGTTTCCCGACCGCGTTCACCCTGATGGGTTTGGGCATCCTGTTCGGCTTCAAGGCCTTCTATGATCCATCGCAAAGCTGGATCGACAACCGGGTCTTCGACCTGATGGTGCAGCGAACCTACGGTGCCATGACCAACGATGTGCTGATCTCGATCCCGCTCTTCGTGCTGATGGGCTATGTGATGGAGCGCGGCGCGCTGGTCGACA
>JANNFV010000189.1:0-5738 GCA_031380285.1 Hyphomicrobiales bacterium
CGCGAAGATCATGAAGGCGGCCACGCCCTCCTCTGCGGCGAGCCTGCGGCGCAGTTGCTTCAGCGCCTCGAACAGGTGCTGGTCCTGGTCGTCCATGCCGAGATCCGCGAGGGCGGATGCATCGCGCTGGCGAACGCGACCCGAGCGCGTTCCATCCGTGGTGGCCTGCCCCGCGCGGTCCTGCCTGACCATGAAGGACTGCCCGCCCTTCAGCACGATTTCGCCCTCTGCAGTGAGTTGCAGGCCCGGCCTGTCGCCATCCGTTTCCTCCAGCAGGCCCGCGGCGAAGCATTTGCGCGTGAAGGCCAGCCACCACGCCTTGGGCCGGTCCTTGCCCACGCCGAAGGTGGGCAGCGTGTCGTGGTGGTTGCGCTTCACCACATCCGATGCCGTCCCCATCAGCACATCCGCCAGATGATGCGCGCCGAAGCGCTGCCGCGTGCGCCAGGCCGCCGACAGCAGCTTGCGCGCCGCTTCGGTTTCATCCACCAGCACGGCGGCTCCACCGCACAGGTCGCAGGCGTCGCAAGGGCCTTTCTCCTCGCCGAAATAGGTCAGCACCGCGCCCCTGCGGCACAGCGCGTTCTCGCACAGGTCGATCATGGATTGCAGCCGCTTCAGCTCGATGCGGCGCTGCTCCTCGTCCAGGTCTTTCTGCAGGATGCGACGCCGCGCCAGCGCCATGTCCTCGCTGCCATAGAGCGTCAGCGTGGCGCTGGGCAGGCCATCGCGCCCGGCGCGGCCAATCTCCTGATAGTAGCTCTCGACCGAACCCGGCATGTCGGCATGCACCACGAAGCGCACATCGGGCTTGTTGACACCCATGCCGAAGGCGATGGTGGCCACCATGATCACCCGGTCATCCTGCACGAAGCGGTCCTGATGCCGGTTGCGCAGCGCCTGGTCCATGCCCGCATGATAATGCAGCGCATCAAAACCCTTGCCGCGCAGATGCTCGGCCAACCGTTCCGTTCGTTCCCGTCCGTTGCAATAGATGATGCCCGAGACCTTGCCCTGACGCGCCAGAAAATCAGTGATCTGGCGCTTTGGCTGGTCCTTGGCAGCAAAAGCCAGCGAGAGATTGGGCCGGTCGAAGGAGTGAACAAACGTCTCGGGCTCGCCCTCGAACAGCGATTTCACGATATCTGCCCGTGTCGCCTTGTCTGCGGTCGCTGTCAGCGCAATCACCGGGATGCGTCCGAGGCGCTGGCGGATCGCGGGCAGCATGCGGTATTCCGGCCTGAAATCATGGCCCCATTGCGAGATGCAATGCGCCTCGTCGATGGCAAGGCGTTTCACGCCGTGCCGCGCCAGGTTTTCGGCCATGCCGTCCATGGCCAGCCTCTCCGGCGAGACGAAGAGCAGGCGCAGGCTTCCCGCCTCCAGTTCCCTCCAGATCGCCTCGGCCTCATGGGGGGCAGTCATGGAATTGAGCGTCGCGGCGGCAACGCCCAGGCGCTTCAGGTCCGTCACCTGGTCCCGCATCAGCGCGAGCAGAGGCGACACCACCAGCGTCAGCCCGCCATCGACAAGTGCCGGCAACTGATAGCACATCGACTTGCCACTGCCCGTGGGCATGACCGCGAAGACATCGCGACCCGCCAGCACCGACTCGATGATCGCCTGCTGGCCTTCGCGGAAGTCACGGTAGCCGTAGGTGGCGCGGAGGGATTCGAGCGGGGACATGGTGGTGACGGCTTGGCCGTGCAGGGAGCCAAGGTCAAGCCGAGCGGAGCCACCAGACCGCTTTCATCGCGACAGGCATCGAGAAGAGGGATTATTCGGGAGCGTCCGGGTTCACGCTGCTTCCACCAGCAGCGTGCTGCCCTCGATGCCGGTAATCTTCACCAGCGTGCCCGCTGCCGCGTCGATCCCGGTCACACGCCAGACCGAATCGCCGATTCGCACCGACCCTGCCCCGCCAACGATGGCGGATTCGAGCGCATAGACCTTGCCGACCATTGCCTTGCCACGCTCATTCAGGAAAGGCGCATCTGTCACTTCGGTCTTCTGGCCGCTCTGCACCCGACGTCCGAGCAGAATGGAGGCAAGGCCAAGGACGGCGAAGAGCACCAGGCTCGACACCACGTTCAAGGGAACAAACAGGGCGATGGCACCGGTCGCCAGCGCCGCCAGGCCAAGCCAGATCAGGAACACGCCGGGCAACAGCGTTTCCAGCGTCAGCAGCACGAGGCCAGCGCCCAGCCAGAACCAGTATGTCGCAAGAAACTGCATGGCTTCAGCCCTTCACCCCGCCCCAGGGACCGGCGGGAGGTCGCATAACGACAGCCCCATCCGCGTCATCCTCATGCGTGACCCTGGCATCGGCTGCCTGCGCCTTTGGCCGCGCAGGCGGACGAGCGGCAGGCGTTTCCGACGATCCCGTTGCCGCCTTGGCGATCTCGCCGATGCCGGCGAGCACGCCGCCAAGCCCCGCCATTTCGGTCGGCAGCAGCAGCACCTTCTGGTTGGGACTGCGGGCCAGATTGTCGAGCGCCTTCACGTATTTCTCGGCCACGAGATAGTTGATCGCACCCATGCTGCCCTTGGCGATGGCTTCGGACACCATGCGTGTCGCCTCTGCCTCCGCCTGCGCCGAGCGCTCACGGGCCTCGGCATCGCGGAATGCCGCTTCCCGCCTTCCCTCGGCCTCCAGCACCTGCGAGGCTTTCGAGCCTTCCGATTTCAGGATGGCCGCCTGCTTCATGCCTTCCGCTTCCAGAATGGAGGCCCGGCGGTCGCGCTCGGCCTTCATCTGGCGGGCCATCGCCTCGGCCAGATCGCGCGGCGGCACGATGTCCTTGATCTCGATGCGCGTTGCCTTCATGCCCCAGGGGGAGACGGCGGCGTCCACCACGGCCAGCAGTTTCACGTTGATCTCGTCGCGGTGCGACAGCAACTGGTCCAGCTCCATCGACCCCATGACGGTGCGGATGTTGGTCATCACCAGGTTCATCAGCGCCTGCTGCAGGTTGGACACTTCGTAGGAGGCCCGCGGCGCATCCAGGATCTGGAAGAACACCACGCCATCCACCGTCACTGCCGCATTGTCCTTGGTGATGACCTCCTGCGTGGGCACATCGATCACCTGTTCCATCATGTTGACCTTGTTGCCCACGGTCTCGATGTAGGGGATCACCAGGCCCAGCCCAGGCGTCAGCGTGCGGTTATATTTGCGGAAGCGCTCCACCGTGTAGTGGTAGCCCTGCGGCACCTGCCGGATGCTCGCCATCAGGGTGACGACGACGAACAGCACGAAGGCCAGGGCCACGATGGTCGAGCCAGAAATCAGCATGGCAACCTCCTCGGAGTGCAAGAACCAACGGTCTGGTATGAAGAGTGTGGCTTCTGGCTTCGCGTTGCAAGGGCTGGTTGCAGCATGACCTCCTGCCGGAAACCATACCGCCGGGCATCCGCATCCCGATCTGGACCTGCCGCAGCGCTGGCGCTACAAGCGATCCATGTTGCGTGAAACCCTCTCCCGCCGAAGCCTGCTGGCCAGCCTGGCAGTGCTGGCCTTGTCGGCCTGCACGGAAACGGCAGGCGACTTCAACCCTTCCGCCGCGCCCCGGGCCAGAGCGCCCGGCGTGCCGGTGGCTTTGGTCTCCCTGGATGGAGCGCCTGAAACCGTGATCGCGAAGCTGTCCAGCGCCATGGCGCAGCAGGCGGCCCGGCGCGACATCACCATTGTCGGCATCGATGGCCAGCCACGCTATCAGGTGCGGGGCTACCTCGCTGCCAATGCCCCATCCGGTGGCAAGGGCGAATTGTCCTGGGCCTTCGACATCTTCGACAGCCAGCGCAAGCGCGCCCGGCGCTTCAGCGGCCAGGAGCCGATGCCCTCCGGTCCGGACTGGAGCACGGTCACCGATCAGCAGGTGCAGGCCGTGGCCTTCAAGGCGCTCGACGAGATTGCCGAATTCCTGGCAGCAACTCCGGAAGCCGTGGCGGCGAGAAACCCCACGACACCGCCGACAAGACCCTCGCGATCGGCCACAGAAGCGGCACGACGCGCCACGAGCCTGCAAGCCAGCCCGTAAACCGGCTGTGCATAGCGGCCTGATCGGGTCGAATCCACGCGGGCCAACTGCTTGTGGCGACACCGCCGCGTTGCTAAGGGGATAGGCAGAAAGCGTGCCGTTCCCTGCGGACGCCTCCGATATCTCCCGGGATTTGAAGACACAATGAAACTCGTCTCCGGCAACGCCAATCGCCCGCTCGCCGAGGCCATTGCCCAGCACATCCGCCAACCCTTGGCGCGGGCGCAGGTCCGGCGCTTTGCCGACATGGAAGTCTTCGTCGAAATCCAGGAAAACGTGCGCGGCGAGGATGTGTTCATCATCCAGCCGACCTCGTTTCCCGCCAATGACCACCTGATGGAGCTGTTGATCATTTCCGATGCGCTGCGGCGCTCCTCCGCCCGCCGCATCACGGCGGTGCTGCCCTATTTCGGTTATGCGCGGCAAGACAGGCGTGCCTCGGGCCGCACACCGATTTCAGCCAAGCTCGTCGCCAACATGATCACCACGGCGGGCGTTGATCGCGTGCTGACCATCGACCTGCATGCAGGCCAGATCCAGGGCTTCTTCGATATCCCGACCGACAATCTCTACGGTGCCCCGGTGATGGTGCGCGACATCAAGGAGCGCGTGAACACCAGCAACGCCATGGTTGTATCACCCGACGTGGGCGGCGTGGTCCGCGCCCGGGCACTCGCCAAGCGCATCGATGCCCCGCTCGCCATCGTCGACAAGCGCCGCGAGCGCGCGGGCGACAGCGAGGTGATGAACATCATCGGTGAGGTCGAGGGCAAGTCCTGCATTCTCGTCGATGACATCATCGATTCGGGCGGCACCCTGTGCAACGCGGCGGAAGCCCTGATGGCGAAGGGTGCCAAGGACGTATCGGCCTACATCACCCACGGCGTGCTGTCGGGCGGCGCGGTCTCGCGTATCGCGGCATCCAAGCTGAAGGAGCTGGTGATCACCGACAGCATCCAGGCGACGGAAGCCGTGAAGGTGGCGAAGAACATCCGGGTCATCACCGTGGCAGATCTTCTGGGCGAGGCGATTTCCCGCACGGCCACCGAAGAGAGCGTCTCCAGCCTGTTCGACTGACGGCGGCGAGTTCCGACCCGCCCCGCTACGGCCCAGCCCTTGCAAGAATGCCTTGGAAGCGCCACAGATCGGCGGCAGAACGTGCCGCAACGGGACGGGGATGACCGAATACAGGAAAAGCAGCCTCTGGGACCGCGTCCGGCGCCTCGCGCTGGATGTTGACGCGCGTTTCGACCATGGCCTGTTTTCCTTCGGTCGCCGCATCGCCGACTGGTATGATCGCGTCTGCATCGCGATGGACCGCTTCAACCTCACCGGTGGCCGCAAGCTTGCGGTCAATGTGGCGGGCGAGGCGATGACCTTGGGCACCGTCGGCAGCGTTGTCATGCTGGCGCTGGCCGTTCCCGCCTTCCGCGAAACCGCCGATGAGAACTGGCTGAAAAAGCAGGATCTCGCAGCCGTGTTCCTGGATCGCTACGGCACCGAAATCGGCAAGCGCGGCATCAAGCACGACGATTCCGCCCGTCTCGAAGACATGCCGGAACTGTTCCTGAAGGCCGTGCTCGCCACCGAGGACCGGCGCTTCTACGACCATTACGGCATCGATTTCATCGGCACGGCAAGGGCCATTTCGGTCAATACGCGGGCCTCCGGCGTGGTGCAGGGCGGCTCCTCCATCAC
>JANNFV010000203.1:0-3605 GCA_031380285.1 Hyphomicrobiales bacterium
GACCGAAGCGCAGGCATCCGGACGCCACAACACGGTGGCCAAACGCACCGGTGCTGTCATATAGGTGGAAGCCAGCATCCAGGCCATTTCATGGGACGACAAGCCCGCCACGTTGACCTCCCTGCGCCGGGCGCAGGAGAACCCCCATTTCCAGCAGCAGAAAGCGACCGATCTTGATCTGCTGGCAGCAAAGGCTGAATTGCAGGAACTGCATTCGGTGCTGGAAACCGCCACCGACGGCGTCATCCTGCTCGACTCGAAAGGCCGCATTCTCCATCTCAACCGATCGGCGGAAGCCTTGTTCGGCTTTGACCAGAACGAAATTGCCGGCGAGAGCCTCACCATCCTGCTGGAGCCCGAAAGCCACCTTGCCGCCCTCGATTATCTCGAGGGCCTGAAGAGCCACGGCGTCAGCAGCCTGCTCAACGATGGGCGAGACGTGCGGGGCCGCGAGCGCAACGGCGGCGTGATTCCGCTGTTCATGACCATCGGTCGCATCGGGGACAGCCAGGGCACGACGAAGTTCTGCGCTGTCCTGAGGGACATCACGCATTGGAAGAAGGTCGAGTCGGACCTGCTGGACGCCAAGCGCGCCGCAGAGGATTCCAGCGCCCACAAGACCGATTTCCTGGCCCGCATCAGCCACGAAATCCGCACGCCGCTCAATGCTATCATCGGCTTCTCGCAGGTCATGATGTCGGAGAGCTTCGGCCCGCTGAACAACGACCGCTACCGCCAGTATGTCAAGGATATCAACGCTTCGGGCGAGCACGTGGTGTCGCTGGTCAATGACCTGCTCGACCTGTCCAAGGTCGCCTCGGGCAAGCTTGACCTCAATTTCGGCAGTGTCGATCTCAACGCCGCCGTGGCTGCCTGCGTCAGCATGATCCAGCCACAAGCCAATGCCGGCAGGGTCATTGTCCGCTCGCAGCTCGCGTCCAGCCTGCCACCTGTCGTGGCGGATGAGCGCTCGGTGCGTCAGATCCTTCTCAACCTGCTGTCGAATGCCGCTAAATTCACTGAAGCGGGCGGCCAGGTCGTGGCATCGACCTCGCTGACAGAGCGGGGCGAGGTCAAGATCCGCGTGCGCGATACCGGCATCGGCATGTCCCAGGACGATGTGAAGAAAGCGCTGGAGCCTTTTCGCCAGATCCCGGGACCCCGCTCGTCCGGCGGCACCGGCCTCGGCCTGCCGCTGACAAAGGCGCTGGTGGAAGCCAACCGCGCGGCGTTCACGATCTCAAGCGATCCCGGCAAGGGCACGTTGGTCGAGGTGACGTTTCCCTCGACGCGCGTTCTGGCGGAGTAAGCGTCCAGTCGCGGATCAGTATTTGATCGCCGCGCCGATCTTGGCGTGGTTCAGCTGGACCGACATGCCGTTGTTTGGCGCAAACCGCAGATGCTGGACTTCCGCCCGCAGGATGATGTTGTTGGTGAGCAGCATATCGACACCTGCGCCGAGCGCATATCCGAACACAATCTTGTTGCCGTTGCTATCGCCCAGATCGGAAGGAGTGTAGAGCGTCGGAACCATGGCTGAGGCGCAGACGCCCGCCGTGACAAATGGACATTGCCTGCCACTGATCGCGGCGTAGTTTTTCTCGGCGAGGCGCGCGAAGGCGAGACCGCCGGAGAGGTACGGCATCCAGCTGCCCATGGAATAACCCATCCTGCCGCGGATGCTGCCGTAATCGGAGATCCGGACAGACGTCTTTGTGGTGCCGGTCCAGTCATAGATGGTGGCCGCGCCATTGACTCGACCGCTGCGCGATCCCGTTGATTCGACGTCGAGCCTGCCGCGGTTGTAGTCGGCCTCCACGCCGAGCAGTACGTCTTCCATCATCGCGTTGTAGCCGACGAAAGCTCCGAACGAGACGCGCTGGCTCTGTGTGCGGCCTTTTTCGATGATGGGCATCGCGATGACGCCGGGCTCGACCTCCGAACCCCGCACGAGCGACCGAAGCAGAGGATTGGTCACGCCCTGCTGTGGCTGGGAGCTGCGGCTCAGCGAGCCGAAGCCGGCCGAGCCTCCGAAGTAAAAGCCGTCCCAGCTGGAGCCGGTCTCAGTCGCGGGAAGCGACCCTCTGAGAACTGGAGGCGGTGCCATATCCGCGGCATTCGCCAAGAGCGGCAAGCCGGTTGCACTCAACAGGCCGAGGCCGAGCGCTGCAATGTGATGACGCATGGAGGGCACCCTGAAACACCTGCAGCCAATTTCGACTGCCGTTTCAGAATCATGATTGATTAACCCTAATAATCAGTTATTTGACGAAAAGAAATGATGTGCCAAATGAAGAAAACCCGGCACGAGGCCGGGCTTTCGAGGATCAAACAGTGTTCGGACGATCAGAATTTCTTGATGACGCGTGGCTCGACGGGATAGGCCATCGGAGCTGCTGCATAGCTCGGGCCACCCAGCATCCAGCGCAGGCCAAGCTTGAATTCGTGGGCATCAAGATCACGCCCCTGCAAGGTGTAATTGCAACCGCCACAACCGAACGTACCTGTCTGGAACTTGCCCATGTTGAGGTAGCGATAGGCTGCTTCAAGCTTCAGGTTCTGTGAAACATCGGCTGAAACACCAGCCATCAGCGCATATGCGAGGCCCGTTTTGGTGCCGTTTCCGATCGCCGCCGTCGACGTGCCGTAGCCTGCGTAGGGTACGCCGGTGAAGCTGTTGAACGAGAAGTTCATGCCCTTGTCAGTTCCGCCAGCGGTGCGATTCTGGGTCATGCCGATACCAGCGCCAATGAAGGGTGTCAGACCAGCCCAGGTGCCAAGATCGACATAGAGATTGGCCAGAGCCACCATCGAGGAGATCTTGCTGCGCACGTCGTTCTGGCCGATGTTCACGCAGTTTGGCTGCAGGATCGAAGAGCAGTTGAGCGCATAATTGTCACGCACACCGAAGCGGGATGCGCCACGATACTCACCCGTCACGTCAAGACGCAGCCAGCTGTTGAACTGGTAGCCTGCGCCGATGCCGCCGAACACCTGTGCCCCGTGATGCTTGTCCAGGAAAACGCCGCCTGTGGGAAAGTCCGAATAGTTGTATTTGCCGCTGTCCAACGCACCAATGCCGATGTCGCCGCGCAGATACCATCCCGAGATTTCCGCCATCGGAGCCGCGATGGGCGGAGGCGGAAGGCCGATTGGAGGATGTCCGAGATCCGCAGCGGAAGCGACAGCCGTCGCTCCGGCAAACACGGCGCCCGCGAGAGCGAGAGTCTTGAGGCTGCCCATAAGTCTAGTCCCTTGTGTATGGCCAGACCAGATTTACGCAACGGTCCGACACTGATGCCAACACAAGCGAAAATGGCAGCAAAAACCTAAGGAGGGGTTAAGGTTAACGCTTAACCAAGCCGCTGCAGGCACGAAAGGCGGGAAAAGCTGAATTGTTGCAGAAACGCAACGTCACTGGAATCGGCACCTTTGGGATCAGGCCTCTGGCTCCAGATCCTCGACCATGGTTTCGATGCTGGTATCGCCGAGGTTTTTGGCGACCTTCTTCAGGAGTCGACGCAACCGCCGGATATCCTTGTCATCAAGGCCGACCAGAGCCTGCTTTTCGACCTTCTTGGCCGTCCTGCGCAATTCATCGATCC